>NZ_JBEPQV010000029.1:0-116717 GCF_040548035.1 Bradyrhizobium sp. LB8.2
TTCGCCCATTGGGCGTCAGTCAAAACGAATCGGTCCATCCCAAGCTTGAATCACAACCAAGCCCCGATGAGAATCCTGAATCCCAACAGACCCTAATCCCAGTCCCCAGTTTCTGTTGCCCTCCCTATTCGGGAAAGGCATCGGACACTCTCGTCCAACTGATGTCACTCTTACACCACTAAAGCCGCAAGTTGTGTGTCCCGCCGGCCACAGCAGCCTGAAAATGGAGCACTTGTTGACCTGTTATTCCCGTCGGGGAACGGAAACGAAAAGGCCGGCGCGAAGGCCGGCCTTGGAGTTCTTGAATGATGTCAGTTGGATCAGTACTTCGCGAGGACCGGACCGCCCCAGCGATAGTTCAAGCGGACAAGCCCCATATCGACATCCTGGCTAATTCGGTCGCTTCCGAATGTTGCGCCCGCGGGCGTTGTGAAGCCGATCGTGCGATTGCCAAGGAAGATGTGGTCGTACTCAAAGCCCAGCGACCAGTTTGGTGCGAAGCCGAACTCCAAGCCGGCTCCAACCGTCCCACCCCAGCGAGTTTCACGCGCCGAAGCCAGCAACGTACCCGCGCCGGGCGTACCTGCGGCGGCATAGACGTCGTACTTATCACCGACCACGGCGCCGCCGCCCTTCACGTAGAGCAGCACGTTGTTCCAGGCGTAACCGACCTGACCGGTGATGAGCCCGAAAGAATCGATGCGAGAACGGTTGCGATCACCGGTCACCAAAGCGGTGCCCGGAAACAGTGTGCTCACGTTGTCGCCCCGGAAGTCGGCCCAGTTGCCCTGGCCTTCAAAGCCGAACACCCAACTGGCCGTCTGCCAGCGATAGCCGATCTGCCCGCCGACTGTGCCGCCTGTCGCATTGTGACAGCCTTCGCCGACCAATGTACCGGTCACCGGCGTAACGAAGTCCCAGCACTTGTGGCTTGACCCGCCGCCGCCGTTGATGCCGATGTAGAAGCCGCTCCAGTCATAGATGGTTGCAACCATCGGCGCCGGAGCCTTGGTGTAGGGACGCGCCGCCAGATCTGCCGCGCTTGCGGGAGCCGATACGCCCAACGCCACGGCACCGATTGCGCCAAACACAAGCTTATTCATTGCCAGTCTCCCCAGGTTCGTCGCTTCTTGTTGATCCGAAGCGGCTGATCAGGCGTGACGCCCATATGAACTAAGTCCGAGGCCACGGTAGCTCCATCGAACGGCAGAGTCCGTCGCCCGGATGCAACAATGGCAGGCGGTGAAAGCGCCAATAACTTGCTGAATGTTAAGTTGTTCTGCTCTTCGGACGGGAACCTACAAAGGTTCCATCCAACGCTTCTGCAGATAAAGCATCCGCGAGCGACCGAATGCCGGGTTTGCAGGAACAAATCTGGAACGAGATCCAAATAGATGCTATATTTGGGGATAACCGGAGGGATCATGGGCTGAGCGTCCCTTGCGAGCGTATAGGGTCCTCAGCAGGGTGGCAGAGGCCGCGGGCGCGGCCCCGCCTCGTGAAATTCAGTGGCATTCAAATTCAGTGGCATTCGGAGTGGAGAGCGGCGATGGCGGGAAGCGTCAACAAGGTTATTCTGGTTGGAAATCTCGGCAAGGATCCTGAAATCCGCCGCACCCAGGACGGGCGGCCGATCGCCAATCTGAGCGTCGCCACCTCGGAGACGTGGCGCGACAAGGCGACCGGCGAGCGCAAGGAAAAGACCGAGTGGCACCGCGTCGTGATCTTCAATGAAGGGCTCTGCAAGGTCGCCGAGCAGTATTTGAAGAAGGGCGCCAAGATTTACATCGAGGGTGCGCTCCAGACCCGCAAATGGACCGACCAGAGTGGCGTCGAGAAGTACTCGACCGAGGTCGTGCTTCAGGGCTTCAACTCGACGCTGACGATGCTGGACGGTCGCAGCGGCGGCGGCGGAGCCGGCAGCTTCGGCGACGAGCCGGGCGGCGATTTCGGCTCATCGGGTCCGGTCAGCAGCGCGCCGCGCCGCCCCGTTGCCGCCGGCGGCGGTGGCCGCAACAACGACATGGACGACGATATCCCGTTCTGAGCGATCCCGTTCCAAGAACGCGGCGTATCGCACGATGCCGACGCGCCGGCCGGATGGGGCGGCGCTTCTCGTGTCGTGTCAGCAAATCTCGCTAATCGGCAGGACGGGCTCGGGATTTCCGGGCCCGCTTCATGTTTGGGTTGAGCTCGGATTTGCGTCTCGGCAGGCGCGCTGACGGGCACGTTCGCCGCACGGTTTTCCAGGTGTTCCAGGTGTTCCAGGCGATTTCGCAAGGTCGATGTGGCGGCTGTCCGAGACATGGCTCGCAAGGGCTTAAGTTATTGGAAAAATAGGCGGAAAAAGCGCTTGCCCAAGCCTCGCAAGGGTGGTTATCCGAGCCTCGATGCGCTATATGATTCCCAGATAAAACCTCACCGGATTTCCCCTTGGCTGACGACGACGACAAGCCCGGCGACCAGCCGGCGCAACCCTCGGATATTCGCCCTGTCTCCATCTTCGAGGAGATGAAGAAGTCCTATCTCGATTACGCCATGAGCGTGATCGTGGCGCGGGCGCTGCCTGATGCCCGCGACGGCCTCAAGCCGGTGCATCGCCGCATCCTGTACTCGATGAACGAGCAGGGGCACACGCCCGACAAGAAGTACGTCAAGTCCGCCCGCGTGGTCGGCGACGTCATCGGTAAATATCATCCGCATGGCGACCAGTCGATCTACGACGCCATGGTCCGGATGGCGCAGAACTTCTCCATGCGCGTGCCGCTGATCGACGGCCAGGGCAATTTCGGCTCGGTCGACGGCGATCCCCCGGCTGCCTATCGTTACACGGAAGCCCGGTTGACGAAGGTGGCGCTGGCTCTGCTGGCCGACATCGACAAGGACACCGTCGACTTCCAGCCGAACTACGACAACAACGAGACCGAGCCGTCGGTCCTGCCGGCCAAGTTCCCGAACTTGCTCGTCAACGGCGCCGGCGGCATCGCGGTCGGCATGGCCACCAACATCCCGCCGCACAATCTCGGCGAGGTCATCGACGCCTGCGTCGCGTTGATCGACAACCCCGCGCTCACCATCGACGAGCTCATCAACATCGTGCCGGGGCCGGATTTTCCGACCGGCGGCGTCATCCTCGGACGGCAGGGCATCCGTGCCGCCTATCACCTCGGCCGCGGCTCGGTCATGATGCGCGGCAAGGTCGCGATCGAGACCATCCGCAAGGAGCGCGAGGCGATCATCATCACCGAGATTCCCTACCAGGTGAACAAGGCGACGATGGTCGAGCGCATCGCCGAGCTGGTGAAGGAAAAGAAGATCGAGGGCATCGGCGACCTGCGCGATGAATCGGATCGCGACGGCTACCGCGTCGTCATCGAATTGAAGCGCGATGCCGTGCCGGATGTGGTGCTGAATCAGCTGTACAGATTCACCCCGCTGCAGACGAGCTTCGGCGTCAACATGGTGGCGCTCGACAGCGGCCGTCCGCGGATCATGCATCTGAAGGACCTGCTGGCGATCTTCGTCGACTTCCGTGAGCGGGTCGTCACGCGGCGCACCAAGTTCCTGCTCGCCAAGGCGCGCGATCGCGCCCATATCCTGGTCGGTCTGGCGATCGCGGTCGCCAATATCGACGAAATGATCCGCGTCATCCGGACTTCGCCCGACCCGACCACCGCCCGCGACACCCTGATGTCGCGCGACTGGTCGGCCCGGGACGTCGAAGACATGCTGACGCTGATCGACGATCCGCGCCACCGCATCAGTGAGAACGGCACGATCCGGTTGTCGATGGAGCAGGCGAGGGCCATTCTCGACCTGCGCCTGCAGCGCCTCACCGCACTCGGCCGTGACGAAATCCGCGAGGAGCTCGATAAGCTCGCCGGTGAGATCGCCGACTATCTCGACATCCTGCGCTCGCGCGACCGCGTGCTGGGCATCATCAAGACCGAGCTCGCCGAAGTGAAGGCCGAGTTCGCCACCCCGCGCCGCACCGTCATCATCGAGCAGGAAGGCGAGGTCGAGGACGAGGACCTGATCCAGCGCGAGGACATGGTCGTCACCGTCTCCCACGCCGGCTACGTCAAGCGCGTGCCGCTGTCGGCCTATCGCGCGCAGCGCCGCGGCGGCAAGGGCCGCGCCGGCATGCAGACCCGCGACGAGGATTTCGTCAGCCGTCTGTTCGTGGCCTCCACGCACACGCCCATGCTGTTCTTCTCCTCGCGCGGCCAGGTCTACAAGATAAAGGTCTGGCGCCTGCCGATGGCCGCGCCGAATGCGCGCGGCAAGGCGCTGATCAACATCCTGCCGCTGGAGCAGGGCGAACGCATCACCACCATCATGCCGCTGCCGGAGGACGAGTCCACCTGGGGCAACCTCGACGTGATGTTCGCCACGACAGGCGGCAACGTCCGGCGCAACAAGCTGTCCGACTTCGTCGACGTCCGCCGCTCCGGCATCATCGCAATGAAGCTCGACGAAAATGAAGCTATCGTCGACGTGCAGATCTGCACCGAGCACGACGACGTGCTTTTGACCGGCGCCGGCGGCCAGTGCATCCGCTTCCCCGTCACTGACGTGCGCGTGTTCACCGGGCGTACCTCGATGGGCGTGCGCGGCATTGCGCTTGGCGAGGGCGACAAGGTGATCTCGCTGGCGATTCTGCGCCATGTCGAGACCTCATCGGACGAGCGCTCGGCGTACCTGAAGATGCGCCGTGCAGTCGTCGGCGAAGCCGCGACTGAGGAAGCAGCAGTGGATGCCGAGGCCGAGGAGACCTCGGGCAGCTACCAGCTCGCCCAGGAGCGCTATGTCGAGCTGTCGGCGGCCGAGCAGGTCGTGCTGACCGTCTCCGTTAATGGCTACGGCAAGCGGACCTCGTCCTACGAGTACCGCACCACGGGCCGCGGCGGCAAAGGCATCGTCGCCATGAGCGTCAACAACCGCAACGGCAACCTCGTGGCCTCCTTCCCGGTGGAAGAGGCTGACCAGATCATGCTGGTCACCGACAAGGGCCAGCTGATCCGCTGCCCGGTCGAAGGTATCCGCGTGGCCGGCCGCTCAACGCAGGGCGTGATCGTGTTCGACACCGCCGAGGACGAGCATGTCGTCTCGGTCGAGCACATTACGGAAGAGGCCGAGAGCGGGAATGGTGCAAACGGGGAGTGATGCGTAGCCCGAATCGAGCAGGAGGTCGGCGCGAAGCGCCGACCGATGGCGCAATCCGGGAATGCAAGTTGCCGAACGTTCGGAATCCCGGATTACACTTGCGCTCCATCGGGGCAACTAGATCGCGCTAAATCTCCAGCTCCGTCCCGAACTCCACCACCTGCTTGGTCGGCACGCCGAAGAATGCGGCCGAGCGTTCGGCGTTGCGCTGGAGGAAGGCAAACAGGGTTTCTCTCCAGACCCACATGCCCGGGACGTCCTCGCGCGGGATGATGGTCTCGCGCCCGACATAATAGGTGATGTCGGAGAGGTCGATGCCGGACAGCTTGCCGTGGCGGCAGGCGAGGGTCAGTCCTTCGTAGATCGTCGGGTTCTGCATGAAGCCGTAATGCAGGATGACGCGGGTGATGCCGGGGATGAT
The DNA here is from genome assembly GCF_040548035.1 of Bradyrhizobium sp. LB8.2. NCBI lineage: Bacteria > Pseudomonadati > Pseudomonadota > Alphaproteobacteria > Hyphomicrobiales > Nitrobacteraceae > Bradyrhizobium > Bradyrhizobium sp. LB8.2. The sequence goes on from NZ_JBEPQV010000029.1 coordinate 5,588, forward strand.
CTCGATCACCTCGGTACGGTCCTCGTCAGTGATATGCGGAAGCTCCTCGATCAGCACGGTGACGAGGACGATACGCTCGTGCAGCACGTGGTTGTGCTTGACGAACTGGGTCAGCGCCAGCGGTACGCCGCGCGGCGCCGACGCCAGGAACACAGCCGTCCCGGGCAGTCGGGCGCTGCATTTGTTGACCGCCGTCTCGATCAGATCCTCCTCGGGCTGGCGCAGTTTTCCGCGCGCGGCCTCGACCAGCTTCACGCCGGCGCGCCACGTCAGCATCAGGAAGGCGACGAGGGCCGCGAGCAGCAGCGGAAACCAGCCGCCTTCGAACAGCTTGATTGAGTTGGCCGAGAAGAAGATCAGGTCGATCACGAAGAAGAAGCCGTTCACAGGCAGCACCAGCCACGGCGAATAGCCCCACTGGATCGCGACCAGGGCGGCGAGCAGCGTGGTGATCGCCATCAGGAGCGACACCGCGATGCCATAGGCGCCGGCGAGCCCCTCCGAGGTGCCGAAGCTCAGGACCGCGCCGAGCGTTGCGGCGGCGAGCAGCCAGTTCACCAGGGGCACGTAGATCTGGCCGATCGCGTCACTCGTGGTGTGGCGAATCTGCATGCGCGGAAGGAAGCCGAGCTGGATCGACTGCTGGGTCAGCGAGAACACGCCGGAGATGATCGCCTGCGAGGCGATCACCGTCGCAACCGCCGAGAACGCCACCAGCGGATAGTGCAGGGCGTCGGGGCAGAGCTGGAAGAACGGATTTTCGATCATCGTGGGGTCGGTGATCAAGAGCGCGGCCTGGCCGAAATAGTTCAGCACCAGCGCGGGCAGGCAGATCGCGAACCAGGCCAGCCGGATCGGCAGGCGGCCGAAATGCCCCATGTCGGCATACATGGCCTCGCCGCCGGTCACCGCGAGGAAGGCCGCGCCGAGGATCGCGAACGAGACATGGAAATCCTGGTGGATCAGGAATTCGAACGCATAGAGCGGGCTGAGCGCCGCCAGCACCGCCGGCGCCTTGACGATGCCGTGGATGCCGAGCGCGGCCAGCACGAAGAACCAGGCCAGCATCACCGGTCCGAAGATGCGGCCAATGAAGCCGGTGCCCTGCTTCTGCATTATGAACAGGCCAACCAGGATGACGATGGTGACGGGCACCACGACGGGCGCCAGCGAGGGGGCGTCGACCTTGAGGCCCTCGATGGCGCTGAGCACTGAGATCGCGGGCGTGATCGCGCCGTCGCCGTAGAGCAGCGCAGCGCCGACGAGGCCGACGACCAGCAGATGGGCGCGCCAGGTGCCGGGTTGGGCGTTGCGCGCGTGCAGCAGCGCCAGCAGCGCGACGATGCCGCCTTCGCCGCGGTTGTCGGCACGCAGGATCAGCAGCGCATATTTCAGCGAGATGATGAGCAGCAGCGCCCAGAGGATCAGCGAGGCAACGCCCAGAACAGCATCGTTGGTCACTGCGCCGCCGTGGGCGGCGGCCTTGGCGGCTTCCTTCAGGGCATAGAGGGGACTGGTGCCGATATCGCCATAGACCACCCCGAGGGCCCCCATGGTCATGGCGATCGGCACAGGGGCAGGATGATGGCCGGAGGCGACTGCGGGCGTACTGGACAAGGTCGACCCCCGATGGGATCGCGCCCGTCGGGCCATTCCGACGGGCGCGAGCATCAGCCAGTCTGCGACGGGACGTCGCAAATATCCATCTTCATTATCTTTGGGCTTTATATCATCTTTGGGCTTTATATCGGGGTTTGTGACGCGAAGCTGACAGACCCGACTACGGGGTACGGTCGGCGGTCACGAGGCGAGCCTCGCGGATGTTGGCTTTGGTACCGACCTGGCGGAGGCAGGAGGCCTCGAAATTCGGCCAGGCCTGCTGCGAGCAGTCCTTGCCGATGGCGCGGATATCGAGCCGGTCGCTCTTGGCGAGCGGCTGCGGCACGCTGGCCTCGACGGTCGGGGCGAAGCCGGGAAGGAGGGTGAGAGCGGCAGCGACACACGCAGAGATGGCGATCGCTGAAAGAGCCTTGATCATTGACAGTCCCCTGTGCTGTGGCCGCTACGCCCAGTGTGCGGCCCGTCATTTCGTTGGCTGGATTGGTAACCATGACCAAGTTTCCGGACGTCTTCGCGGCTGTGGGAAATGGTTTCGTTCGCGCGTCCTTTGGTTTCGTGGCCGCCCTCAGGACGAAACAAACCGGCCATCGTCGACATGGCCGGAGGGACATTTTGCGGAAAATGGGCAGGAAATGGCCAGGGAACCCGCCCGGCTTGCCGGCCAGGGCCGGGCGCGGTAGGACGTGACCATGCCGCGCATTGCCTACTACCCAGGTTCCTTCGACCCCATCACCAACGGCCATCTGGACGTGGTCCGGCACAGCGTGTCGCTGTGCGACAGGCTCGTTGTCGCAATCGGGGTGCATCCCGGCAAGAAGCCGCTGTTCTCGACCGAGGAGCGGCTCAAGATGCTCCATGACGTCTGCGGGCCGGTGGCGGCCCAGGCCGGCTGCGTGCTCGAGGCTGTGACGTTTGACGATCTGTCGGTGGTCTCGGCGCGCAAGCACGGTGCGACCATCATGATTCGGGGCCTGCGCGACGGCACCGACCTCGACTACGAGATGCAGCTCGCCGGCATGAACGGGGCCATGGCGCCCGAGGTGCATACGGTCTTCCTGCCGGCCTCTCCGATGGTCCGCCCGATCACCGCCACTTTGGTGCGCCAGATCGCCGCCATGGGTGGGGACGTCTCGGCCTTCGTCCCGCCGCTGGTTGCAGCACAGCTCAAGGCAAAATTCGCCTGATAACGGCGCGTTCCTCTCTCATCTCTGATCCGGAGTTATCATGATCCGAATTCTCGCTGTTCTTGCCGCGGTTCTGTTCGCGGTGCCGGCCTTCGCGCAAGCCTTGCCGGCGGGCCTCGACAAGGCCAACGCCATCGTCATCGACACCACCAAGGGCCGCATCGTCATCAAGCTGCGGACGGATCTGGCGCCCCAGCACGCCGAGCGCATCAAGCAGCTCGCGCGCGAGGGCTATTACAACAACGTGCCGTTCCACCGCGTCATGGACGGCTTCATGGCGCAGACCGGCGACGGCGAGAAATTCAACGGCACCGGCGGCTCGAAATATCCGAATCTGAAACAGGAATTCTCCAAGGTGCATTTTGCCCGCGGCATCGTCGGGATGGCGCGGCGCGGCGACAGCGTCGACACTGCCAACTCGCAATTCTTCATCATGTTCGCGGACGGCGGCAGCCTCGACAACCAGTACACCGTGATCGGCGAGGTCGTGCAGGGCATGGACGTCGTCGACAAGCTGAAGAAGGCGCCTCCCGGATCAAGCGGCGGCACCGTCACCGACCCCGACAAGATGGTGAAGGTGCAGGTCGCTTCCGACATCAAGTAGGAGAGACGATGGCGCGCTGCGCTGGCAAGCTCCTGCTGGTTGCCGCGGTGCTGCTGCTCGGCGTCTCCGGAGCGGCCGCCGGGGACGCCGAGGTCAACACCATCCAGGACATCTTCCGGCATCTGCGCACCTGCTGGAAGCCGCCGCCTGTCGCCAAGGCCCGTCCCATCGACATCACCGTCGTCGTGAGTTTTAACCGGGCTGGAAACATTCTGGGCCATCCGAGGATTACCTATGAATCCGCGGAGGCCTCCGACGATGACCGGCTGCAATACCGGGTCGCGGTGATGGAGGCATTGCAACGCTGCACGCCGATGCCATTTACCGATGCGATGGCCGGCGCCGCTGCGGGGCGTCCATTCGCGATCCAGTTTCGCAACCGGAAGACTTCACCCCCAACCCAAGAGAGACGAGCATGAGTGCGACCGAAAACACCCTGATCCTCGAGACCACCCAGGGCCCCGTCACCATCGAGATGCGGCCTGACCTCGCGCCCGGCCACGTCGCGCGCATCAAGGAGCTCGTGCGCGAAGGCTTCTACGACGGCATCGTGTTCCATCGCGTGATCGACGGCTTCATGGCGCAGACCGGCTGCCCGCAGGGCACCGGCACCGGCGGCTCCGGCCAGAAGCTGAAGGCCGAGTTCAGCAAGGAGCCGCATGTGCGCGGCGTCACCTCGATGGCCCGTGCAGCGAGCCCCGACTCCGGCGACAGCCAGTTCTTCATCGTGTTCGACGACGCCCGCTTCCTCGACAACCAGTACACGGTGTGGGGCAAGGTCACCGAGGGCATGGATAACGTCGACAAGATCAAGCGCGGCGAGCCCGTGCAGAACCCCGACAAGATCGTCAAGGCGCGGATGGCCGCTGACGCGGCGTAGGCGTTTCCCTCATGGTGAGGAGGCGCGTAGCGCCGTCTCGAACCATGAAGGCCAAGCTGCAGCAGCGGGGCCTTCATCCTTCGAGACGCGCGTTCCGCGCTCCTCAGGATGAGGAGTGACTATGTGGCGCTGAACCCGACATGCGGACCGATCTCTTCGATTTCGACCTGCCCGCCGAGCGCATCGCATTGCGCCCGGCGAGCCCGCGCGACTCCGCGAAGATGCTGGTTGTCGATCACGGCACGCTGCGCGACCGTGTCATCGCCGACCTGCCGCAATGGCTGAAGCCGGGCGACCAGCTGGTCGTCAACGACACCAAGGTGATCGCGGCGCAATTGAAGGGCCGCCGCATCGGCCGCGAGACCGAGCCGAAGATCGAGGCGACGCTGATCAAGCGCGTCGACGGTTCGCGCTGGCAGGCACTGGTGAAGCCCGCCAAGAAACTCACCCCCGGCGACCGCATTCGCTTCGGCAATGAGGGCAAGGTCTGCCTGCTCGGCCATCTCGACGCCGAGGTCGAGGCCAAGGGCAGCGAAGGCGAGGTGACGCTGTCATTCTCGTTCCACGGCCCGATACTGGATCAAGCCATCGCCGATCTCGGCAGCCCGCCGCTGCCGCCCTACATCGCCTCCAAACGCACGCCGGATGATCAGGACCTCGCCGACTACCAGACCATGTTCGCGGCGAATGAAGGCGCCGTTGCCGCGCCGACAGCAGGCCTGCATTTCACGCCGGCGCTGGAGCAGGCGCTGCACGCGCGCGGCGTCGGCATCAACCGCGTCACGCTGCATGTCGGAGCAGGGACGTTCCTGCCGGTGAAGGTGGACGACACCGAAGGCCACAAGATGCATGCCGAGTGGGGCACGATCTCGGCCGAGACGGCGGGAAATCTCAACACCGCGCAGAGCAATGGTGGCCGTATCATCGCGGTCGGCACCACGTCATTGCGGCTGCTCGAAAGCGCAGCCAGCGCGGATGGCGCCATTCAGCCGTTCGCCGCCGAGACGTCGATCTTCATCACCCCCGGCTATCGCTTCCGCGCCGTCGATATCATGCTGACCAATTTCCATCTGCCGAAGTCGACGCTGTTCATGCTGGTGTCGGCATTTTCGGGGCTTGAGGCGATGCAGCAGGCCTATGCGCATGCGATCGCGAATGGCTACCGGTTCTATTCGTATGGGGATGCGTGTTTGTTGTTTCGGGCAGAGCCGTAAGGTGGGCAAAGGCGCGTAGCGCCGTGCCCACCCGACGTACCCGTTACGCCATCACCCGCTGCGGCAACAGCTCCGCGATCTGCACCGCGTTCAACGCGGCGCCCTTGAGCAGCTGATCCGCCGCCACGAACATCGAGATCGAATGCCCAGAGGGGTCGCTGAGATCCTTGCGGATCCGGCCGACCAGGACGTCGTCCTGGCCCGAGGCGTCGATCGGCATCGGGAAGTAGTTCTTCACGCGGTCGTCGACCAGCTTCACGCCGGGCGCTTGCGCCATGATGGCGCGGACCTGGTCTTCGCTGATCGGCTTCTCGCATTCGAAGGTGATGGCCTCGCAATGAGCCCGCAGGACCGGCACGCGCACGCAGGTGATGCCGATCGCGATCTTGTCGTCCTCGAAGATCTTGCGGGTTTCCTTGATGACCTTGGTCTCTTCGTCGTTGTAGCCGGTGTCAGGATCGATCGCCGTGTTGTGGTTGAAGAGGTTGAAGGCGTAGGGATGCGGCATCACCTTGGGCGTGTAGGCCTGCCCGTTGAGATTGGCGCGGGTGGATACGACGAGCTCCTCCATCGCGGCGGCACCGGCGCCGCTTGCGGCCTGGTAGGTCGAGATGATCACGCGCTTGATGCGGTTGCTCTGGTGGATCGGCCACAGCGGCACCAGCGCGGTGATTGCGGCACAGTTCGGGTTGGCGATGATGCCCTTGTGGTCGCGGATGCGGTTGCCGTTGACCTCCGGAATCACCAGCGGCACGTTCGGGTCCATGCGGAAGGCGGAGGAGTTGTCGACCACGACGGCGCCTGCCTTGACAGCGGTGGGAGCGAACTTCTTCGAGATGCTGCCGCCGGCGGAAAACAGCGCGATGTCGACGCCTTCGAAGGCGCGCTCGGTCAGCTCCTCGATGAGGATTTTTTGCCCGCGGAACGACACCGTCTTGCCGGCCGAGCGGGCGCTTGCCAACGCCTTGAGCTTGCCGACGCGAAAGCCGCGCTTGTCCATGGTGGCGATGAATTCGGCGCCCACCGCACCGGTGACGCCGACAATCGCGACGACGGGATCGTTACTCACTTTGTCCTCCATTGAATTGAGAATTTAGACAACAAAAAAGCCCCGGACCAACGAGGGCGGGGCTTCGGTAGAGTGGATTGCGTTCTAGTCGACGACTACACGCGCACGCCTCCCCGGGCCCCGAAGGCCGTGGTGGTTTTAGTCGTGCGTTTGGTGGTCGTGAACATGGCGGCGACTTATGGGGGAGAGTCTTGCGGTCGTCAATGGTTTTTCGGCGGGATTGGGGCCGCCGCTATCTGGTTCGGGCGCCCGGCGGTTCGAGGATGACCTCCTTGAGGTTGTCGCCACTGATAACGACGATCGCAAAATTCAGCCGGCCGCCTTCGCGCACCAGCCCGCCGCTGATCGCCTTGCCGGAGGCCGCACGTTCGGCGACGTGCACGGCATCCGCAAGGCGGTGCTTGATGGCACCGAGCGCCGCGAGGTTGCTGCGGTCGTCGAGATCGAGCTCGGCGAGGGGGAGGGCAGCTTCGCCGCCGACGAGTTCGCCGGTCGCGGCATTGATGGTGTGGCGCCAGATCCGGTCGTTGTGCAGGGTCTTCACCCGGTAGACCGGCACGCCGGAGGCTCCGTCGAAACTCACATCCGCCGTGGTGGCACCGGCGTGGCGGGATTCCGCAATCGCCATGGCCTGGCTGATCGAGATTGACGAGCTGCGGAAGCGCTCGATCTCGCGGCTGACCGCTTGGCGATCGGCCTCGGCGTCACCATCTGTCTCGCCGTGAAGCGCGGTCGGCGTGCCCGTGCTCACGATCGCCCGCGCCGGCGCTGCAAGGAGGAGTGCGGACAGGGCGATCGCAAGCAATCCCGAGGTCCATGGTTTGGCTGTCGTCATGCTCGAAACCCTCGGCCAGCGAGTCTGCCGGATGATCGTAAAGAATTTGCGGCCGACCTTGGGCATCGGTCGGCCGCTGAGCGTCGTGACGGGCTGTACCCGCCGCGGCGATCGAAGCGGTGCGGATCTCTTTGGGGCTGGTGAAAAAGCGATCCGCATCGCCCTATAATTAAACCATACCGTATCGTTTTGTTTTGGTCAACGACGCGGGCGCGGGTCCACTCGGAAAAGATCGCAACCTCACGGAATTGTCAGCGGGACGGACGCCGCCGCTGCGTGCTCTTGGCAGCGCTCTGGACGCGGTCCGCCGGTCCGAGCGCACCGGCCAAAAACAGCTTGATCGCAGCGCGCATTCGTTTTTCCGCGACCTTCATCTCCGGCGGCGTTCCAAACGTCGCCAGGCGATGATTGTGACCGACCACGACGTCGAGGAACACCTCGGCCGCGATGGTGGTGTCGTCGACGTCGAGCGCACTTTGCGCCATCAGATGGTCGAAGAAGCGCGCCGTGGTGGCGACGGCCTTGAGCCAGCCTTCCTCTTTGCCGAGCTTGGCGACATCGGGAAAGTTGATGGCCTGTGACGTCATCATGCGGCTGAAGGCGACGGCGTCGGGACCGCAGGTGAATGTCAGCATCTCGCGCCCGATCGCGACCAGCCGCTGCTCGACCGAAATGTCCGAGGCGCTGCTGATCTGCGTCTCGGCGGCTGCCGACAGCGGCGCAAGCCAGCGCGCGATTTCGCGCCTCAGCACGGCCGCGAACAGGCCGCGCTTGTCGCCGTAACGGGAATAAACCGTGGGTTTGCTGACGCGTGCTGCTTCCGCGACCGCATCGAGCGAGGTCGCGTCAAAGCCGCGATCCAGGAACAGGCGGGTGGCGACCTCGATCAGCCGTTGATCCCGCTCGATCGCTGCACTTTTGGTCGGCCGGCCGCCACGCGATTTCGGCACCTCGCGCCGGGGCGCTGCCGGTCTTGTCTTGGTCGCAGTCAATCCCATGCCCGATGATTCCTGCGCGTTCCTGACATCGATCATTGCTCTATAACGCGCAGCAGCCGGGGCGTCATCGCCAATCTGGCCGAATTGGTCGTATCGTCAACGGTCTCGGTACGACCTCGTTCCTCCGTGAGGGCCTCACGGAAGCGTCGAAGTCCAGGCCTGGCCAGCCGCCGCCTTCTCATATCCGTACTGATACAGCGCCCGCATATAGGCGGTGTCGAACCCTTCCGAGACCGGCGCGGGATAGTCGCGCGCGATGTAGGAGAGATGGAAACCCAGGCGGTTGCGCTTGGCGAAATCATAGGTCGAGAAGATGATCGAACGGGTCTGGGACTGGGTGATCGACGACAGGCTGCGTGAGGCGACGTCGATGGTGCTGTTGGAGACGAGCTCGAAGTTGCGTTCGATCTTCTTGTTGACGAGGATGTAGATGTCTAATTTCGCAGTGCCGGGCAGGCGACTGCCCTGGAAAAGCAGGGCTTCCGGCAGCGTCAGCACCGGGGCCGTCACGCCGCCGTCGACATGCATCTCCTGAAACCGGCGGCCCTGGCCTTCGGCGTCGATCATGATCGGCGGAAACACCAGGGGGATGCTGGCGGAGGCCGCCATCACGTCGCGAAACAGCTTTAGCGCGTCGGGCGTGCCGACTGCGGCGATCTTGCCCATGTCCCAGATGGCGGTGCGCTGGGTGTCGAGATCGGTCGTCACGATCAGCAGCCTGCGGCCCTTGGCGTTTTCGCGTGCGACCTGCGCCATGATCTCCGGCCCGACATAGCGTGCGACGAGCTCGCGCAGCCGCGTGTTGCCGAACAGGCCGGATCCGAACAGCACGCGCATGATGCTGGGATCGCTCAACAGGCTCTCCGCGATACCGCTGGTGTAGACCTCCTTGAGCGTGTCGTCATATTGCGGGCCGAGATACGCAAAGGGCGCAATCAGGCCGCCGGTGCTCACACCCGAGACGACCGAGAAGGCGGGACGGGTTCTGGCCGCAGTCCAGCCGTTGAGCACGCCGACGCCGTAGGCGCCATCGGCGCCGCCGCCAGACAGAGCCAGGTAGGACTTCGTCGCGGTGCCGGTGTCCTTCTCGAAGCTGAATTTCGTGATGGGTTCGTCGGCGTAGCGCCGGAGGCCGTCGATATCGAGCACCCGCGAGGTGCTGGCTTCAGCGGCGGTATAGGGCGTGCGGGGCAGGGAGGTGCAGGCGCCGAGCGCCAGGCTGCACGTCAGGACCAGGAATCCGATCAGGCGGGCGCCTGTCTGCCTCGTCCAGCCAAGCGAGGGGCCGGACATCTCAGTCGAACTTGAAGGGAAGGGCATTGTCGGTGGCTGGCGATCACGCATCTACCGCCGCCGGCAACATCGCCGCGGCAGCTCGTCCAACCCCAGATAAAACTACACTGTATCGTTTTGTTTAACAAGGGATGCGGGTGCAAATATCCGTGTCCCAAATATCCGTGCCCGGCGTGTCCCAGTCTGATGCACAAGCCGGCGCAAGCAACGCCCGAGCGGGTTGATCGGCCTGCTCCGACACGCAATAAGCACCCTCATGAATCGTCCTGACACCGGTCTGCCCAATCATTTCGAACTGCTCGCCACCGATGGCGCCGCGCGCACCGGCCGCCTGACCACGCCGCACGGTGTGGTGCGCACGCCCGCCTTCATGCCGGTCGGGACCGCCGGCGCGATGAAGGGCATGCACTGGCGCGAGGTGCGTGAGGCCGGTGCCGACATCGTGCTCGGCAACACCTATCATCTGATGCTGCGTCCCGGCGCGGAGCGGATCGCGGCGCTGGGCGGCTTGCAGACATTCACCGGCTGGAACGGCCCGATGCTGACGGATTCCGGCGGCTTCCAGGTGATGTCGCTGGCGGATTTGCGCAAGGTCAGCGAGCACGCCGTCACATTCCGTTCGCATATCGATGGCGCCAAGGTCGAGTTGTCGCCGGAGCGCTCGATCGAGGTGCAGCGTTTGCTCGGCTCCGACATCGCCATGCAGATGGATGAATGCGTGCGGCTGCCCGCCGAGCGCGCCGACATCGACCGCGCGATGCAATTGTCGCTGCGCTGGGCCGAGCGGAGCAAGCGCGCCTTCGAGAGCGCGCCCGAGGGCTGCATGCTGTTCGGCATCGTGCAGGGCGGCGACATACCGCAGCTTCGCCATGCCAGTGCGCAGGGCCTCATCGAGATCGGTTTCCACGGCTATGCGATCGGCGGCCTCGCCGTCGGCGAGCCGCAGGCCGTGATGCTGGCGATGATCGACGAGACCGCGCCGCTGCTGCCGAGGGAGCGGCCGCGCTATCTGATGGGCGTCGGTACGCCGGACGACATGCTCCAGGCGGTCAAGCGCGGTATCGACATGTTCGATTGCGTCATGCCGACGCGCAATGGCCGGCATGGCGTTGCGTTCACACGCTTCGGCCAGGTGAATTTGCGCAACGCCCGCCATGCCGACGATCCGCGTCCGCTCGACGAAGAGAGCTCGTGGCCGTCGGCGCGCACCTACGCGCGCGCCTATTTGCACCACCTCGTCAAGTCGGGCGAGACGCTGGGTGCGATGCTGCTGTCCGAGATCAATGTCGCTTATTACCAGTTCCTGATGCAGGGCATCAGGGACGCGGTCGCACGGGGAACGTTCGAGGAATTCTATCAGCGTACGCGCGAGGACTGGGCGAGGGGCGACATCGCCCCGCGCTAGCTCGACTGCACAGGGTCAGTTGCACACGAAATGTTGCTTGACGGCGTGCTTGGTCACGAAGCCATAGCCGCAATTGTCGCAGGTCCAGAGATAGCTGATCACGTGGTCCGACACATACGCTGAAGCTTCGGCTGCGACCATGGAGTCGGCGCAGACGGGACAGGTAGGCAACGCGCTACAACGCGGATAGCGGTGGTGTGTGACGGTCGACAACACTTCAGCGACTGCTGACATCGTGGTGACCTTCCTGCTTCGAGACGTAAGTCTAACATAAGCAGAATCAGTTGACGAGGTCGCAACACAAATGCGTTGGTTTTCTGATAATTAAAGCTCACGCGATTTTGCGATGCAGCGTATTTAACATGTTGCCGCAATGTCGCTTGCCTGTCGTCGCAGGCTGTCTGTAACTGCGCAAGAGACGCGACAGAAGCGCAAATTGTCGTCACACGGAGTTCATCATGGACGCATCGTCCAGCACGGGTGCAGCGCACCAACCCGGCCGCGGCCGGATCTACGACTCGATCGTCGATGCTTTTGGCGACACGCCGGTCGTTCGCCTGCGACGGCTGCCGGCCATGCACGGCGTCAACGCGACCATTTTGGCAAAACTTGAATACTTCAATCCGGCCGCCAGCGTGAAGGACCGCATCGGCGCGGCCATGATCATCGCCATGGAGAAGGCCGGCATCGTCAAGCCCGACACCGTGCTGATCGAGCCGACCTCCGGCAATACCGGCATCGCGCTGGCCTTCGTCGCGGCGTCGCGCGGCTACAGGCTCAAGCTGGTCATGCCGGAGTCGATGTCGATCGAACGGCGCAAGATGCTGGCCTTTCTCGGCGCTGAGCTCGTGCTGACACCGGCGGCGCAGGGCATGAAGGGCGCGATCGCGACGGCCGAAGAGCTGTTGAAGACGACGCCGAATTCGGTGATGCCGCAGCAGTTCAAGAATCTCGCCAATCCCGAGGTGCATCGCCGTACCACCGCGGAGGAGATATGGAACGACACCGGCGGCAATATCGATTTCTTCGTCGCTGGCGTCGGCACCGGCGGCACCATCACCGGCGTCGGCCAGGTGCTCAAGCCGCGCAAGCCCTCGCTGCGGGTGGTCGCGGTCGAGCCCGAGGAAAGTCCGGTACTGTCGGGCGGCCAGCACACGGCGCACAAGATCCAGGGTATCGGCGCCGGCTTCGTGCCCGACATCCTCGACCGTTCTGTGATCGACGAGATCGTCAAGATCAACTCGACGACGGCGATCGAGGCCTCCCGCGCGCTGGCGCGGCATGAGGGTATTCCTGGCGGCATCTCCTCCGGCGCTGCCATTGCGGCTGCGCTACAGATCGGCAAGCGGCCGGAAGCTGCGGGAAAAACCATCCTGGCTATAGTGCCGTCCTTCTCCGAGCGGTATCTTTCGACGGCACTGTTTGAGGGAATCTAGGACATGGCTGATCAACCACCGAGGCGGCCGCGCACGCTCGGCGATGCCAGGACCGAGGCCGAGGCGGCGTTCAAGAAGGTGACGACCAAGGTCGCAGTGGCGCCGCCGAAGCAGAACGTAGCACCGGGGGTCAAGGAGCAGGTCACGCTGCGGATCGATCAGGACCTGCTGGAGCATTTCCAGGCAGGTGGACCCGGCTGGCAGGACCGCATCAACGACGCGTTGCGGAAAGCCGCTGGGAAGTAGGCGCCAGCTGGCTGAGGGACTCGCAACGAAAAAGCCCGGCGCGAACCGGGCTTTTGTGCTTGCGATCGGGTCCTCGCCTCAGCGGCGGAACATGCCGCCCATCATGCCGCCGACGACACCGCCGACGAAGGCCGCGCCGGGATCGCCGCCGCCGCTGCGATGCTGGGCCGGTGCGCTCGGGGCAGGGGCGCTGGCGCGCCGGGCTGGTTTCGCGCTTTCGTCGCTCGCCGTCGGCGTGGTGGCCACGATCTCGGACAGCAGGGCCTTGTGCTGGAGCTTGTTGAGATAGCCGGTCGACGGATAGCCACGTGCCGCCTGCCAGCGCTTGAGCACCGTACGGGTGTCGTCGCTGAAGGCACCGGTGACCTTGATGTCGAAGCCGAGCCCCGTCAGGCGGCGCTGCACGTCGCGGCGCTGACCTTTGTCGAGGCCGATCTGGTCCTCGGTCAGCTGGCTGGCGTCGTCGGTGAAGGTCGCGGGATCGACACCGGCGTTCAGGTTACGGGTCGTCGTCGACGGGCCGCTCTTGATCGCGGCGAGCCGCGCCAGCGCCAGCGCCTTGAACTGGCCGTTTGGGTAGGCGGAGAGGTAGGCGTTGAGTTCTTCCGGCTTGTTGCTCTCCTTGACCGAGCGCCAGTATTCGAGCTCGACACCGTCCGAATTGCCGCCGGTCGCCGCAGGCACGACGCCAGCCGCCGTCGGTGCCGCATTGGCAACCTGGGTCGTGGGCGCCTGGTTGAGATACACTGCGCCAATCAGATTGGTGTGGCCCCAGGGCAGCTGACCCTTGTGGGTCTCCTCGTTGACCTGGGCGCGCACCGACGTCATCGCCTGCTGGATCTCGATACCAGGCTTGGTGATGTTGTCGATCAGCGCACGGGTGAACGGGCTGTTGTTGCCCTCCTGGCCGTCGAGCGCGGTCTGGCCCGGGCCGGTGGCGAACGCGATCAGCGTGCCTTCGCCGGACTTCATCTCGGCAAGACCGCTCTGCACGTTGACGCTGCGGGTCGCGGAGTTCGACTTGATCTTGGCAGCGAACGGATTGTCGCGGCAGGCATCGAGGAAGACGAGCTTGACCTTGGCGTCGCCCATGGTCTGCTCCAGCGTCAGGTCGATGTTGATGGCGGCACCGAGCTTGACGTCCATCTCCGATTTGATGTCGGCGTCAACCGGCAGGAGATAGTTGGAGCCGCCGACCGCGATGCCGTGACCGGCATAATAGAACACTGCGACATCGGAGCCCTGCGCCTTGCGGCCGAAGTCCAGCAGCTTCTCCGTCATCTGGTCGCGGGTGAGGTTCGAACCTTCGATCACATCGAAGCCGACATTGCGCAGCGTCGCCGCCATCGCCTTGGCGTCGATCGGCGGGTTCGGCAATTGCGCGACGTTCTTGTAGGTGCCGTTGCCGACGACGAAGGCAACACGGCGGTCGGCCTTCGCGGCGCTGACCGACAACGCCATGCACATCAGCGAAGCGAGGAGGGTGAGAGTGCGCATCTGAAATCCCCAACAGAATCGAATTGCAGGCAGCAACAAATTGGCAGCAAACCTACACGAAATCGCCCGGCTCCGTGCAAGCAAAACGACCGTCACCCGTTGCTTGGCGGCGGACTGTTGCATGAGCGAATGCCCGTCCAACGTGATCCAAATCACACGGCCACTTTGTTTTGTCGCGCGAGGCCGGGCGAGGTTCACTGCGCGCGGGCGGGAACTGCTGAAGCCGGCTTCAAATTCAGGAGATTACCGCACAGGATCAGCGCCGCGCCGAATACGGTCCAGGCATCGAGCCGCTCCGAATAGAGCAGCCAGCCGACGGTTGCCGTGAGTGGAACCCGCAAAAAGTCCATCGGCACCACGATGGTCGCATCTGCGTACCTGAGCGCGCTGGCGAGGCAGTAGTGCGAAAAAGTGCCGCACACGCCGATGACGAAGAGCCAGCCCCACAGCGAGGCCGACGGCCAGGTCCAGACATAGAGCGTCGGCAGCAGGCCCACGACAAACTGCACCACAATCATCCAGAACAGGATCGACAATGCGCTCTCCGTCCGGGTCAGCGATTTCGCCAATATCATGGAGATGCTGAAGCCGATCGCGGCCCCCAGCGCGATCAACTGGCCCGGATTGATCTCGCCGGTGGCGGGCCGCACGATCATGACGACGCCGACGATGCCGAGCGCGATGGCGGCGATCTTCCAGACGCTCATGTGTTCGGACAGGAAAGTTGCGGCCAGCAGCGCCGTCCAGATCGGCATGGTGAATTCAATTGCCACCACCTGGCCGATTCCGATCAGCGTCAGTGCGTAGAACCAGCCGAGCTGTGCGAAATAATGGACCCCGTTGCGCGCGAGGTGCTGGGGCAGGCGCTTGGTCGCGACCGCCTTGAAGCCTCCGGCCCGGTAGATGATCGGCAGGAGGAGCGTGAACCCGATCACCGAGCGCACTTCCATGATTTGAAAAACATTCAGCTCGCGCGTGGTCTCGCGCCCGGCCACCGCCATGACCAGCATCAGCGACAGCCAGCCGGCCATCCACAGGGCAGCCATCGTTTTGGACGGTGTCGTGTTCATCGGCGCTGGTGTGGGAGGCGAGGGTCCTGAGGGAGGGCCGGTATCGGCGACATCGCCGCCGTTTGCAACGGCCAAATCTGCGGATGCAGCGATGCAGGGCGGCGTGCTAAGGCATCAGCGACCAAGGACTAAAAACGGAAGGGCTTCGCTCATGCAGATATTGCAGCCGGCCGAGTGGAAAAAACCGCGCGGCTTTTCCCATGGTGTCGTGGCCGAGGGGCCGGGCCGCTGGGTGGTGCTGGCCGGGCAGACCGGCGGCGACGAGACCGGCAATTACGCGCCTGACATGGCGGCGCAGGTCGGGGCCGCGCTGAAGCGGATCATCAAGCTCCTGGGCGAGGCCGGCGCCGGCCCCGAGCACATCGTCCGCCTGACTTGGTACCTGACCAGCCGCAGCGAATATGAGGCAGCCGGGGCCGGCATCGGCGCGGCCTGGAAGGAAACGCTGGGGCGCAATTTCCCGCCCTCGACCTTGCTCTACATCGGCGGTCTCGTGGACGACCGGGCCAAGGTCGAGATCGAGGTCACGGCGTTCGTGCCGAACGCATAAAAAAACGACCCGGCGAGGTCGCCGGGTCGATTGTAATTTGCTTGTATCGGCTTAGCGCGTCAGCGAGATGTTGGCGCCGCGGAACTGGCTGTCGGCGCGCATCGTGACGATTTGCTTGTTGCCGATCGTCTTCAGCGAGATGTTGGCGTTGAAGCCGGCGGCGGAGGCGACCAACTCGTAGTTTCCTCCGGCGCCGCGGCCCGAAAGCGAGCCAGAGATGTTGCGGCTGGCCTCGGACCAGCTGCCGGCGATGGCGCTGCCTTCAGCCCTGACGCTGGCGCCGAGGTTGAACTTGTAGGCGTCGCTGGCACAGGTCAGCGCCATCTCCATCGTCGGTCCGATCGGGATGTATTTGGCCCGGCAGCGAATCCGCTCGCTCGAGCCGTCATCCAGGGTGACCGTGCCGGAGCCACTCCAGCTGCCCGCAAGCGGGGCGAACGGGCCGGACTGCGCCTTGCTCTCAGAGATCGCAATGCCTGCCGCAAATAAAACGGCGGCCGCGATCAGAAGCCGCCGGCTTAGGCCGGTGGTCCCGAATTGCTTATTGGCGCGATGCTTGCCATCGCCCGCTGCACGGTATGCCTGCAGATGCTCCATTCCACTTTCCCGATCCGGCGTTGCCGCTGAGTTGACCGTTGGCATATGCGCCATTGATCGAAACTTTCACAAGACCCTCCCGGCCGATGGTGCCGGAAACGTTAGCGCCGGGGGCGCTGATCCTGCCGTCGGCAACCGTCAGCAACGAGCTTGCGGTCGGCTCGCAGGAACCGCTCTTGGTGACGATGGTGACCTGCCAGTTGCCGTCATAGGGGGTCTGGGCGAAAGCGGGCGCGGCGAGGGTGATAACTGAGGCGGCACAGAACGCCGCAATGCGAGCAAAACGCATGAATTTGGTCCTTGAATCTGTCTGATATACTGACGCTTATTGGGACCAAATGTGACGGAAATTTGTTGCAATGCCAAATCGAAAATTGTTCCAGTGGAAACAATGGTTTATTTGCATTTCCGGCTGCAATTTTCGAAGCAGAATCAACGCCCCTTCACGTTAAGGGTAAACGTCAGGAGAGCGACTCAGGAAAGAGCTGGCGCCGAGGTCGCGAACTGCTCGTCCTGAATCTTGGACGGCAGCGCCTTGTGGACCTTGGCATAGTCGATCACGTCGGCCAGCAATTTGAGCCCGAGCGGGGCAAGTGCGCGCTCCCACAGCTCCCGTGCCGTCTCGCCCTTCTTGACGAAGCACCATTCCTGGGCGGCGATGGCGCCGGCGTCCATGCGGTCGGCGAGGTGATAGATCGTGCCGCCGGCGATCGGATCGCCTTCCTTGATAGTCCATTCCACGGCGGCCTTGCCGCGATGGCGCGGCAGCAGCGAGGGATGATAGCCGATCCCGCCCAGCTTCGCCGCGGCGAGCGCGTCCTTGCCGATCCGGGCATGGCTGTGCGCAGTGACGATCAGATCGGTGTCGGGGGCGATCTCGGAGGCCACCACCAGCTTGGGGTCGGCCTGGACCATGACGTCGATGCCTGCCGCCCGGGCTGTCGCGGCGAGGCGATCCTCCGCGTCGGCCACTACGACCCGAACGATCGAGACACCGTGCTCCCGGAACATGTTCAGGGTGGTCACGCCGAAATGGCGGGAGCCGACGAGGGTAATGCGCATGGGGGTCCGATCCGTCTCGCAACTGCGTCATCCCCCGATACCATGTCCGGACGTCCTGTCACCACCCGCGCGGCGTTTGCGCCGGTTATCAACAATGCACCGGGGCCCAGATGCGCGATAAATTCGTCGATTGCGGAGCCGGCCGGTCCGGTGCTTCCATGGGCGCTTGGCACCGGCTTGGAGCGAGCGCATGCGAAGTGCGTGGCTTGTCATTCTCGCGGCACTGATCGCGACCACTCCGGCGCGCGCCGGCGGACCACCCTATCCGGCGGTCCCGCCTGAGGTTGGGGTGGCGCCCTTCATCGGCCCGACCTGGGACACCTATGGCTGCGCGGAAGGGCCGGTGACCAACTTTTAGAGCCGCCGGCACTTTATCGCGGCTACGCGTACCGGCCGTATTACCGCTACAGCGCCTACCGCAGGGCTGCCGCGTCCATACTTCTGCGTCACGGACTAGCGTTGCCGCGCCGCCACGCTCGGACGGCAAGTGATGAATATGCCGGTTCCTGTGTGTCGTTTTTAACATAGAGGACCCCGGTTTGCCGATAGAACATGGACCGACCGGGGCTGGCGAAATTTCAACCCGTATCCGTTTTCGAACCCGGCTTTGGCCGCTGGCATGATCGCCAGCGGCTTTTTCGTGCTGGGCCATCACGAAAGCATCGGACGGTAATACGATCTCAACCAGCTTGGCGTATCGACGAATCCGTCGCGGATTTGTATTGCGTACCGCGACACCGAAATTGTCCCGCCGGCGTGGTGCGTCGTGCGGGCTTTTTTGCCGGGACCGATTTCATGCCGAGCGCGATTGAGCAGATCGTCGACGTCTATGTCCGACTGAAGAACCGGCGCGGCCTCGACCAGCTGATGATGCACAGACAGCGGCTCGCGGTCGACCTGAAGAGCAGGTCCGGCTACGATTTCAGCCTGCCGATCGGTCAGATCGACGATGAGATCGCGATCATCGAGGCGGGCCTCAGCCGGCTCAAGGCTGAATCCGCGGACCTCGGCGCGACGCATCCGATCTGACGCGCTCAGTCGCGCCGGCCGCCGTCGATGACGGTGAACAACGGCCGTGCCGTGGTCGGCTCGACCAGCAATTCCTCCACCAGCGCGGTCGCCGCATCGACATATTTGCGCGTCGGCTTGTCGAGGGCGCGCGCGGCCTCGTCGTCAAGCGCGACCTTTGCGGCCTCGACCAGCTTGCGCATCCGCGCCGCATGCTCGTCGCCCGCCGTCAGCGTCGCGCGCGCCAGTGAGCGCAGCACGAACAGCTCGCCTTCGAGGCGGAGCAGACGGTCGTTGAGCCTGGTGAGGACGGCGTTGAGGTCGGCCATGGCGCGCGTTCGTTTTCGGAAGATCCATCCTGCTCTAGCGGCGATCGGTGAACGGAGTCCAAACGGCATCGGCGCAATTGCGGCGATCTCCCTTCAGGCCCCGGTTCGCGCCAGATAGTCGCGCGCGAAGGCGAGATACCAGTCGAGGCAGGCGGGATTGGCCATCGCCTCCCTGTTGATGACCTTTTCGACGGGCTGGCCGAGCAGCAGCTTCTTGATCGGCAGCTCCTGCTTCTTGCCCGAGAGCGTGCGCGGAATCTCGGCGACTGCGAAAATTTCGTTCGGCAGGAATCGCCGGGAGAGGCCAGCCTCGATCGCCTTGTTAATCCTCGCCCGCATCGCGCCGTCGAAGGCGACGCCGTCGCGCAGTACGACGAACAGCGGCATGTAGCTGTCGCGGCCGAGATATTCGAGATCGACGACGAGCGAGTCGAGCACCTCCGGTAAGGCTTCGATCGCGGAGTAAAGTTCGCTCGTACCCATGCGCAGGCCGTGCCGGTTGATCGTGGCGTCGCTGCGGCCATAGATGATGCAGGAGCCGTCCGGGTCGACCTTGAGCCAGTCGCCGTGCCGCCACACCGGCCCGCGGCCGCTGCCGTCGAAATTGTCCGGATAGGTCTCGAAATAGCTTGCGCGATAGCGCGCATCGCCCTTGTCGTTCCAGAAATAGAGCGGCATCGACGGCATCGGCTCGGTGCAGACGAGCTCGCCGACCTCGTCGATGACGGCGCGGCCCTGTTCGCTGAAGGCCTCCACGGCAGCACCCAGCAGACGGCACTGCATCGCGCCCGGCGTCTGCGGCAGTTCGCGGTTGCCGCCAATGAAGGCGCCTGCGAAATCGGTGCCGCCGGAGATGTTGGCCCACCAGATATCGGCCTGGGCCTTGCTGCCGTTGGTCTTCGAGAGCGCCGCGAAGCGGTTGTTGAACCAGGCTTGCGTGTCGGCATTGAGCGGAGAACCGGTCGAGCCGAGACAGCGCAATCGCGACAGATCACCGGCGGCGAGGTCGATTTCGGCCTTGGCGCAGTTGGCGAAGAACGCCGCGCCCGCACCGAAGAAGGTCGCTTTCGACTGCGCAACGAAGCGCCACAGCGTGGTCCAGTCCGGCTTCTCCCTGGCGCCGCCGGGACTGCCGTCGAAGATGCAGCAGGTGGTGCCGTTGAGCAGGCCGCCGACCTGGCTGTTCCACATGATCCAGCCGGTCGAGCTGTACCAGTGATAGCGCTCGCCGAACGAGTTCTCGTGGTAGGAGCAGCCGAGATCGTTGTGCAGTCCCAGCAGCGCCAGCACCACGATGACGATGCCGCCATGGCCGTGCACGATCGGCTTCGGCAGGCCCGTGGTGCCGCTGGAATAGACGATCCAGAGCGGATGGTCGAACGGCAGCCAGGCCGGTTCGAACGTGTCGATCGCCGCACTTGTCCTTGCAAGGATATCGGCGAGCAGGGCGTCCGGCGCTGCGGGCGCGACGGCCTCGCTGTGCAGGATGACGTGCTCGACCGTCGGCAGCGATCGCCGCAGCTCGGCGAGGATGTCTTTGCGATCGTGCAGTCGGCCGGCATAGGTGACTGCGTCGCAGGCGATCAGCACTTTCGGCTCGATCTGCTTGAAGCGGTCGATCACGGCGGGTGCCGCCATATCGGGCGCGCAGACGCTCCAGATCGCGCCGATGCTGGCGCTCGCCAGGAATGCGATGATGGTCTCGGGGATGTTGGGCAGGTAGGCAGCCACGCGATCGCCGGGCTTGATGCCTTCTTCTTTCAGATGCAGCGCGAGCGCTGCCGCCTTGCGCCGCAGCTCCGGCCAGCTCGTCTCTTTAAGCTTGCCGTCCTCGCCGCTGCTGACAATCGCGGGCAGGCCGGCGGCGTCGGCCGCGTCCACATGACGGAACACCTGCCGGGCATAGTTGACCTGGGCGCCGCGAAACCAGACCGCGCCGGGCATCTTGCGCTCGGTGATGGCGGCCTGGAACGGCGTCGGCGATTGCAGATCGTAATAGTCCCAGATGCTGCGCCAGAAGCCGTCGAGATCGCGCACCGACCATTGCCGCATGTCCTCGTAGCTGGCGAAGGTGAGGCCGCGCTGCTCGGCGAGCCAGGTGCGGTAGAGGGCGATCTGGGGAACGAAAGCTGCGGTCATTGCGTGTCGGCTTCGGTTGCGGGGAAGGGGAGTTTATCCGTTGCGGCGGAGCAGCAGAAGCCGCACTTCGCGCAGGCAGCGTTGACGGCAGTAGCGGGCTGCGTCCGCCAGGAACACGTTTGAGTGGCGTAACGCGACTGCTTCAAAGGGTTCGTCGTTTCAACCTACCGCCCCACGTCTGCCCAGCGCCTTCCGAACACCGGCGGCTTGGTCTTCACCGCTTCCCAGCCAAAGAAATGATGCTTGCCGGACCAGGTGTGCACCACGCCGCTACAGATGCTGCACTTGAAGCTGCCGGAATGCGCTTCGGCGTGCTCTTCCCTCGTCGCGGTGTAGTTCATGCTGCAACCCGCGCAGGTGAATTCTTCAATCGTCCAGATGCTGTTGGCCATTGCACCGAAAGTGGTTTGGGGGATCTCAATGAAAGCGTAGGTGCACGGCTTTGCATCGGCGTAAACCCGCCGGCCGAAATCCGGTTAATCGTCGTTAGCCAAACCGCCTTCGCCCGGAGCGGGCCCTGTCGCCGACGGCATAGGCGTAGCGCCAATAGCCCGGTGCGGCGTTTCGCTTCAGCGAAAAGTGGATGCCGCGGTGAATTCCCGTGTGTGCGACAGGATCTCTGGGACGGCGCGCCATGCTCTCGGAATGCCGAATGGCCCGATGCGTTCCTAATCGCCAGGCTCGGGCTGGACCGGTCGTCTTGACGCCGGATGCGCGGCTGGCAATAACGCTGGACCGAGCAAGTGCCGGAACCCGCGTCAATGCCGCAAGGAAAGCCGTGCCCGTGAAAAGTCTCCGTCAACTCCTGACGGGCGAGGACATCATCCAGCTCGTGATCCGGGTCGGCCTGCTCGGCCTGTTGATCATCTGGACCTTCCTGATCATCCGCCCCTTCGTGCCGATCCTTGCCTGGAGCGGCGTGCTCGCGGTCGCGTTCTACCCGGCCTTCAGCTGGGTCGCCAAGATCCTCGGCGGCCGGCCCAAGACCGCAGCGGCGATCCTGACCCTGATCACGCTCGGCATCGTCATTGGCCCTGCGACCTGGCTCGGCATCAGCGCAGTAGATGGCGTGCGCGAGCTGGCGCGCCAGCTCGGCACCGGCGACCTCGCGCTTCAGTCGGCGCCCGAGCGGCTCAAGTCGTGGCCGCTCATTGGCCCCTGGCTATTCGACCTCTGGGAGCAGACCTACAACAACATCCGCGCGGTGCTGCACGAGGTGGCGCCGTATCTCCAGCCGTTGGCGGGACCGTTGCTTGGACTCGCGGGAGACGCCGGCGTCGGCACGCTGCAGTTCCTGGTCTCGGTGTTCGTGGCCGGCTTCCTGTTTCCGCACGGGCCGCGGCTGGTTGCGGCCGGCCGCGGCTTCCTGTTTCGCATCGTGCCCGAGCAGAGCGAGCATTTCCTGGGACTCGCGGGCGCCACCATCCGCGCCGTGGCGCAGGGCGTGATCGGCGTCGCGATCGTGCAGGCGCTGCTGGCCGGAATCGGCTTCAAGCTCGCCGCCGTGCCGAGCGCAGGCCTGCTCGCCTTCATCGTGCTGCTGCTCTCGATCGTGCAGATCGGCGCCTTTCTGGTGCTGCTGCCGGTGATCATCTGGATCTGGACCGCCAAGGACGTTACCACGGCGCTGCTGCTCACCGTGTTTCTCGTCCTCGTCGGCTTCCTCGACACCATGTTGAAGCCGCTCGTCATGGGGCGCGGCCTGACCACGCCGACCATCGTGATCTTCGTCGGCGTGATCGGCGGCACGCTCGCCCACGGCATCGTCGGCCTGTTCATCGGGCCGATCATCCTGTCCGTGGCCTGGGAGATGATGATGGCCTGGATCAGGACGGAGGACCGGGCAGAGGCGGGGGCAGGGGCAGGGGAAAGAGCGGGGCAAAAGGCGGACGAGGCCTGATCTCGGGCCTCGAACGGCGCGATCGGCCTGCCGTAACCCGTCGGACCTGAGGGTCCAGCGGCCTGTGATCAAGCGGCGGGCTGAACTTGTCTATTCGACTAGACAAGTTACCATGGGTCCGATTCTGTTTTCGATTACGGCGGAAATGGCGAAGTCTTCCAAGCTGGTAGCCGCCAAGCGCGGCAAGGTATTGTTGGTCAGACGCCGGTCGGACGGGCTGTGGATGTTCCCGGGCGGCCGCAAGCGCGCGCGCGAGTCCGACAAGGACTGCCTGCGGCGGGAGATCAAGGAAGAGCTGCCCAAACTGAAGCTCGGCCGGATTAGCCTCTGGAAGGAAGTGACGGCCAGGAACAAG
Organism: Bradyrhizobium sp. LB8.2; assembly: GCF_040548035.1. Classification (NCBI taxonomy): domain Bacteria; kingdom Pseudomonadati; phylum Pseudomonadota; class Alphaproteobacteria; order Hyphomicrobiales; family Nitrobacteraceae; genus Bradyrhizobium; species Bradyrhizobium sp. LB8.2. Next base: position 28,879 of record NZ_JBEPQV010000029.1, read on the forward strand.
CGCTCCGGCCGCAAGATGAGCGATGCGATCTTCATCGCGAAGGGGGCCAAAGGCAGGCTCGCGATCGGCGACAAGAACGAGCTCGACCGCGCCGCCTGGCAGAAGCCGCGCGGCATCCGCCTGACGCCGACCTCGCGCTATATCCGCGACCGCCTGTTTCCGAGGAAGCCCCGGCGGGCGTAAGCTACTCCTCGTCCTCCGACGGCTGCTGCGTCCGTCCGGCGTGGGACCGCGAAGAATTGACACGGGCCTGCGGCGCGGATGCCCTCGCCATTTCGGTTTCGCGCTGCTCCTTGCGGGCCTTGCGCGCGCGCTTCATGGCCTGCTTGACCTGAGGGTTCGGCGAGTCCTCCGCGAAGAACAGCACCACCTCGCAGCTCGGACATTGCCTGGAATAGCCGTCCTGCAACCGTCCGGCGCGATCGCGGAATACGGTCTTGCAGCGCGTGCACTGAATCTGGACGAAACTCATCCGCGGTCGACAATGACTGATGGAAATGGATCGTCAGGTGATCCCAAATGTCTGAAGAAAGCTTGAATGCTTCCGGGACTTCACCGGCAGGTCTTTCCGCAGCCGGCGCGAATGTGCTGGCCGTGTTCGCAAAACCTGGCCGGCCAAACATCATCTGCCCGTCGCCACAAGCTGAGATATCAAGCCGTTTGATCAGGCGCTATTGCTTGGCCGCTATCGTGTCCAGGCAATGGTTGAGATAGACGGTGCGATCCCTCGGCAGCACCTTCTCGAGATCTGCCTTTAGCGCGCATTCGCGCTGCCGCATCTGCTCGGCCCGCCGCTTCTCGGCCGCCTCGCGGTATTCGGGAGCAACCTTGTTGGGATCGACGAGGGCCTGCGAGCGGGCGGGAGCGGTAGCAAGCAATGCAATCACGGCGATGAAGATGAACGGTTTCAAATGAGCCTCCTGAAAAAGGCTCATGCTAGCGCTCGGGCGGCGAGGGCTCAAACGGCAAGTTCGGTGAGACGACCGACAGCGCGGCCTGTCCGCGCAGGGTCGCTAGCGGCTGGTGGAGCCGGCTTCGACTACCTGAAGTTTGGCTAAGTGAAGTCCGTCACTTCGGGACGTGGTCGATCTTGTGCCCGAGATGCCCGGTGTCGTGATCGCGACGCAACTGGCTCAGCGACGTCTCGTTCAATTGTTGCAACACTTCATTGAGTTCAGTCGTATCCGGATAACCGGCGGCAAAACCCTTTCCGTAGATCTTGCGCAACGTGCCGACCAGCGTGTTGCCGTGCTTCTTGCTGATCGCGCCATCCTTGTCCCGGTGGCGACTATCCAGGCCGTGCTCCTTCATATGCTTCTCCCTGAGTGGCGTCTGCGCGCCTGGGGGCAGCGTGCTCCCAAACGAGTTGATTGGCAACGGCATGGCACGCGGGAGTGGAGGTCGGCTCGCGCTTCCATCTCTTGGCTGTGAAGCCGCGTCGGATTGCGGTTGGACGGTTGGCGTATCACATAGACCCGAGCGGTTGCTTGATGGGAGCCGATACGATGCGCTCTGTTTTGGCCATGGGCCTCTTGATCGTGCTGTGCACGTCTGCAAGCGCCGCAACGGTGCATCACGCCCGTGCGGGCAATCCTGCGACACGCCATCCTGCGGCCGATCGTCCTCGCTCGGACGTGAATTCTCGCGCGCGCTTCGCGGTCCCCGGCTGGAGCGATGAAGCAACGGAGCGATGGCTCAATAACGCCTCGTCCAACGTCGGCCGGGGCGGATAGCCACGGGGGTGTGAAAAGTTCAGCCGAGCCGTGTGAAGCAGCTCACAAGCGGTTGTCGAGACCGCTGCTATGAAGGCCTCATTGCTTTACCGATTTATATTTCGAAAACGCCCCAGCGCAGCCACCAGGCGCTGGGGTTTTTCATGTCGATCGCCGCCACGGCCGGAGCACGCGAAGCGCGATCGGATGGGCGGGTGCTTTCTGAAAAGTGCCTAAGGCGGGACGATTAAGCGGCTTCTTCCTCAAACGATGTGTAGACTTGGCCTGCGGGATCAACGATCTGAACGTCCCGGCACCCGTCCGCGATCAGTTCTCGGGCCTTCTTGAGGGCGGCGGCGAGGGATAGCCGCTTGAGACTGACGATGCCTGCCGTGTCGAAACCGTTGATTTCAAACATGCCGCTCCTCCGATTTTCTCGAATCCTACACGTTTCGGGGGAGTTGTCTGTAGCTTTGTCGCGGTTCCGGGCAGGCGCTCCATTATCGAGAAGCAAAGCATTTGCTTCGGAGAACCGGAACTTGACCTGAAAAAGTCGGGCCTGTCCTGCGCTCAAATGGGTGCAGGGGCTACCGCAATTCTATCGCATGGACCCCGTACTCGGCCGGGGTGAGGGGGGCGCTGCCTTGAAGGATATTCAGTCGACCCAGCAGCAACACACGGCTTCGCTGCAGGAGAGCAACCAGGCATTGCAACAAAACGCGGCTGTGCTGCAGGCGGATTCGATGGTGCTGCTTTCGCTGCGACAGAGCGGACGAACGGGTCGATGTGAAGAAGGTATCTTCGCAGCTGTCCACGCTGATTGCGAAGATCGACTCGCTGCAGAGTGCAATGATGTCGGAAATGACCTCCTCCATCCCCAGAGGGCGCGCTCGCAATCGACTGGCGATGCGCAAGCGGATGGCTCCACAATCGAAATCTATGGGGCCCGTTTCGGTTGGAGGAGCTCCCTTGAGTGTGCCGGCTACAATCTCGGCCCCGGAAAGCTGAAGATAGGTCAGGCAAGTCATCTGGGACTATGTCCGCGCTCACTTGGCCGAGGGCTCGCGCCGGCGGGGCCTTTTACCCAGACTTGGAATTGCGGAATGACGGTGACAGTGCTGCTGCACTGTCACCTCGCCTGATTCCGCTGATCGCTAAAGCGATTACCAGGGCCCGCCGGTTTACGCTGGTGGGTCTTTCAATAGTAACGGCGCCTCGGTCGGCGCTCGTAGTAATCATCGCCGTAATAGCCTTGCCGGCCCTGTTGCAACTGCGGCGGAACCGTTCCGGTCGGGTAACACTGGCCGTCGCGGCTATCGATATCGGCACCGTTTCCGCAAGGAACGGGATAGTGGCCATAGCCTCTACCGCCACGATAGTACTGCCGTGCGGCCTGTTCTTGCGGTGGCAAATAGCCGTTGGGGTAGCACATGCCGTCGCGGGCACCGACGTCCCAGCCGTTGCCGCACGGCGGCGGGTGTACAGGGACACGGTATTGAACCTGATGAACCTCACCGAGCTGTAGCGCCAGCAAGATTGCGACAACGGCACCTATCATCGGATTGTCTCCCAATCGCAGTATGCCTACGCCTGAGCGGCTGAATGATCGCTGAACGGTTCACGCCGGCGCGCTCCCCAGCTCAGTCAAGTCTTTTCGTTCGACCGCAGCAGTTGCGGAGAGAAAATGGCTGGATCGATCTTCCACGACATCGAGCGGCTGGCGGCTGTCTGATGTTCGCACTACGCTCTCGGGACCCGCCCGTTCACGCTGGCGGGTCTTAACCTAGCTTTAGGAAACCGTTGTCCGGCGGCTTCCTGTCAGATAAAAAGGAAGCCTCCGCTAGCGTCAGTTGCGTCCGTGAGTCATGATTACGTACAAGCAGTACCATATCCAGCACGTTGAGCACGGCCCCAGGCGTTGGGTTGCCCGCATCACGCGGGCAGATGGTGGGAAAATCCGCACTGTCCTACCGGCGTCTGAGCATGCCTATCTCGAAACGAAGCCGACAGAGTCCGCCGAGGAAGCCGAGGAGCTTGCGAAGGAAGGCATCGACTTCGGCGGCGTGGTGTAGTCCGCCGTCGCAATCGGGGCCTTTTCATCTGCTCTCGCGAACAGCCATTGATTTATCTTGGTGAGCGCGCTGGGGCTCGAACCCAGGACCCCGTGATTAAAAGTCACGTGCTCTACCGGCTGAGCTACGCGCTCCCATGGCCGCTGATGGCTTTCAAAGAGATCGCCATCGTGTTCGGACATTCGAGAAGCATGTCTTGCTGCCACGCTCTACTTGCGTCGCGGGGAAAACCGGCTGTTCTCCGGATCATGCTTTCGGCCCGCGCTGTGTAGGGGGATGGGGCGCGGAGGTCAATAGCAGGGGTGGCTGCCAAAACTCGCGGCAGAAGCGGGGATTTGCTCGCCGCTTCCGTGGCTTAAGTCGGGATTTTCAACTTGATTGGCGGACCGTCATCCACGCCGAAGAGCGAGGATGGCTTACCGGCCGAGGGCCTCGCCCGCGCCGCAAGGTCGTCTCGCCGTCAGTTCGCTTCGCGCCGGACCTCGTTCGGCAACGGCTGCGGCGTGCCGGCGGGGTTCGGCAGCGCGACGGGGCGCAAGCCGATCAGCTCGGCGGTGCGGATCGCGCTGTCGCGCCAGAACTGGAACGAGTTGATGCGGCTGAGCTCGAGGATGGCGATGGCGACCGCTGCCAGGAACGGCAGGCTTTGCAGCACCAGCACGCCCGCGAAGATGTAGATCTCGGTGATCTGGCGATAGCTGTTGGAGGCGACCAGCACGCCGGCGCCGATCAGGAGCAGGGCGCCGATCACGGCCTCCCAGAACGCCTGGAACTCTATCGACATCCGGGACAGGCCACCTTTGGAGGTGCGCGCGAACGCGATGTGCTCGGTGATCAGTCCTTGCGCGACCGCGCGCGACACCGTCCATTGCACGCTCATTGCCGCGATCATGGCGCCCAGCATCTGGCCGGGCTTGATCGCGACGCGCGCACGGTACATCGACAAAAAGTGCGCGAGCGAGACGATGAAGGCGCCGATGATCGGCAGCGTCAAAATCTTGTCGGGGATGGCGATGTCGGCGAAGGCAACGATCGGCACCCAGATGAGGTTGAGCAGCGCCACGACCACGCCGAGGCTTTCGGCCCCAAGCCAGTTCAGCCAGCCGAGACCATATTCGCGCTTCTGGTCAGCCGTCAGCCGACTCTTTCCGGGCAGGAAGTTCCGCCAGTGCTTCTTGACGATCTGGAGGCCGCCATACGCCCAGCGATGGCGTTGCTTCTTGAAGGCCTCGTAGGTGTCGGGGAGCAGGCCCTGACCGTAGCGGTGGTTGGTGTAGTGCGTGGTCCAGCCGAGTTGCTGGATCGCAAGGCCGAGATCCGAGTCCTCGCAGATCGTATCGCTCGACCAGCCGCCGGCCATGTCCATCGCGGCGCGGCGGATCAGGCACATCGTGCCGTGCACGATGATCGCGTTGGTCTCGTTGCGCTGGACCATGCCGATGTCGAAGAAGCCGGCATACTCGCCGTTCATGAGGTAGTGCATGATCGACAGATCGCCGTCGCGATGCTCCTGCGGCGCCTGCACCAGACCGACGCGCGGGTCGGCGAAGGCGGGCACGAGGTCCTTCAACCAGTCGGGATCGACGACGTAGTCGGCATCGAGGATGCCGATGATCTCGGCATCGACGGCGGTACGGTCCATCGCGATGCGCAGCGCGCCGGCCTTGAAACCCTGCACCTTCTCCGCGTTGATGAACTTGAAGCGTTCACCGAGCGTGCGGCAATGGTCCTGGATTGGCTGCCAGAAGGCCGGGTCCGGCGTGTTGTTGATGATGACGACGCATTCGTAGTTCGGATAGTTCAGCCGCGACAGCGCATCGAGCGTCTGCTTGAGCATCTCGACCGGCTCGAAATAAGCGGGGATGTGGATCGAGACTTTTGGAAAGTAATTCTCGGGAACGTTCGCGACCGGTTTGCCCTTCGTGAGCAGCCGCTGCGGCGGCCGGCCGAACGCGACGGCGGCGATCTCGTCGATGCGCGCCATCGCAATGAGGACGAGGGGAACAAGCAGGATCATGCCCAGCGTCAGTGCGAAGGCCGAGCCGAAAATGAAATAGTGCCCGTTCCAGAACGCGAACACGGTGGCGGCCCAGGCGCCGACGCCATTGGCGGCGGCCGACAGCAGGAACGCCTGCTTCGCCGTCGGCTGTTCCAGCCGCAGGATCGGCAGCGACAACAGGACGCCGACCAGCAGCGCTATACCCATCGACTTCCAATAGTCGGGATTCTCCACCGGGCCGGTCCATGCGAATTTCGGCTCGCGGCTGGCGTTGAGGATGCCCCAGTAGGGACCGACGCCGCCTTCGAAATATTTCCAGGGCTGATCGATGGCTTCGACGATGTTGTATTCCATGCCGATGGCATCGGCGCGGCTGACGAAGTTGCGCAAGGTCAGTGCCTGCTGGAACGGACCGGGGTCGGCATTGCGCAGATTGTAGCCCGCGCTCGGCCAGCCGAACTCGGCGATCACGATGCGCTTGCCGGGGAACAGGTTACGCAACAAATTGTAGCGGTCGACGGCCTGGTCGACCGCCTGGTCCGAGCGGAAATTTTCCCAGTAAGGCAGCACGTGGGCGGCGATGAAATCGACGTTGGAGCCCAGGTCGGGGTTGTCGCGCCAGATGTTCCAGATCTCACCGGTCGTCACGGGCACGCGGACCGCGCCCTTGACCTTCTTGATCATCTCGATGAGGTCTTCGACCTTCTGCTCGCCGCGGTAGATCACCTCGTTGCCGACCACGACGCCATTCACGTTGCTGTTCTTGCGGGCGAGCTCAATGGCGGCCTTGATCTCGCGCTCGTTGCGGTCCGGGTCCTTGCCGATCCAGGCGCCGACCGTGACCTTGAGCCCGAACTCGGCGGCAATCGGCGGCACCAACTCGTTGCCTTCCGTCGCGGAGTAAGAGCGGATGGCACGCGTGAGGGTCGAGAGCTTTTTCAGATCGGCACGAATCTTGTCGGGGTCGACGTTGTTGTCGACAGCATGTCCCGGTTCGAACGGCGTATAAGACAGGCTGGGTAACAGGCCCCTAAAGTCCGGCGCAGGTTCCTTGTCGCGCAAGACTCCCCAGAGTCCGGCGTGAAGCGCGGACACAAGCAACAGAACGGCGGCGACAACCCGCATCGCGGCTAAACCAAAAGGGGCTGAGGGGGCAGGGAAGCGGATCCGACCCCGAGATCCGACCAAGTCCGCGGCAAATGGAGCATACCTCTGCCGCGCGGTTCACAACTGTCATGGCCTCATGACCGTATGAGGGCGTGGCAAATTTCGGAATACGCAGCAGTGCCAATTGCTTCTATCGCCGATCGTTCCTGAACGGAGGCTGAAACAATCGCGGCTATTTCGAGGGCACCGGTGACGGGCTTGCCGCCGGCGAGGGGCTCGCGGCCGGCTGCGGTTGCGCATTGCCTGATGTCGGCGCGGCGGGCTGCGAGGCCGCGGCGGCCGCCGCCTGCTGCGGCTGGGAGGCCGGGTTGATCCAGCAAGCGTGGACACGGCTGTCCAGGGTCTCGGCGACCTTGGGATCAATCTGGCCGCCAAAGCGGGTCAGGCAGCGGAAGGCGGCCTGGATGTGGCCGCCAGGGCAGCCGAAGCGGTCGTAGAGGTCGAGATGGCGGAATGCGGTATCGAGGTCGTCCCGCCACATCAGCCGTATCACGCGCCGGCCGAGCCAGACGCATTCGGGGTTGCCGGCCGGGCCGCTGATGACCTGGGCTGCTTCGGCGAACTCGTCGGTGCGACGCTGGTTCTGGGCGGCATCCTTGGCGGCGTCGGCGGGCTGGGCGGCTGACTTGCTCTGGTCCGGGGCGGGCGTGCCGCTCTGGGCGGAGGCGCCACCGAGACCGACCATGACGAGAAGGGAAGTAACGGCCAAGGTGGCGGCGAACTGCCGCAGGACCGCATTTCGTAACTCGAACACCCGTTGCCGCATGAATTCCCCAATATATTCACTGACCGTCCGCGCCAGGACCTCGCGGACGCGCCGGTGATGGCGTCCAAATGGGTCTCCAATGCGGCGGAAAAGTCCTTTCGATTCCATGGCCTGAATTTCAAATTTTGTCCAGCAAAGTCACGATCCTAGGCCTCTGTCGAACGGCCGCAGGTAAATTCCTCAGGGGAGGGATCGATCCATACCGGAGCCACCCCCTTGGCAGATGGCGTGCGAGCAGGTAATCGACGGCCCTTCGCGGGAGGACGGAACTGATTTCTCTTCGTACGCCACTGGCGCTTCTGCTCGTTTCACTGGGTGCGATTGCTGCCGTGTGGTGGTGGCTTGCCACGCCGATCACGCTCGCGCGCGCCCCGATCGATCCCGCCGACAAGGTTCAGTGCGTTTCCTACGCGCCGTTCCGCGGCGAGCAGTCGCCGCTGAACGCATGGACCCATATCGAGGCCGATCAGATCGAGCAGGACCTGCGCCAGCTCAAGGAGATCACCGACTGTGTCCGCACCTACTCGATGGAGAACGGCCTCGACCAGGTGCCGGCGATCGCCGCCAGGATCGGCGGGCTGAAGTTGCTGCAGGGGATCTGGCTCTCCAGCAACCGCACCAAGAATTTTGAGCAGGCCGCGCTCGCCGTCCGCCTTTCCAAGGATTTCCCCGGCATCATCACCAGCATCATCGTCGGCAACGAGGTGCTGCTGCGTGGCGAGATGACGACCGCGGACCTAGTCTCCATCATCCGCTCGGTGAAGGCGCAAGTCAGCGTGCCCGTCACCTATGCCGACGTCTGGGAGTTCTGGCTGAAGAACCGCGACGTCTATGACGCCGTCGACTTCGTCACGATCCACATCCTGCCCTATTGGGAGGATTTCCCGGTCAAGGCGAAATTCGCCGCCGGCCATGTCGAGGCGATCCGCGAGCGCATGGCAGTCGCGTTTCCCGGCAAGGAGATATTGATCGGCGAAACCGGCTGGCCGAGCGAAGGGCGCATGCGCGAAGGCGCGCTGCCGTCGCGGACCAACCAGGCGCGCGTCGTCTCCGAGATTTTGTCCCTCGCGAAAGAGCAGAAATTCCGCGTCAATCTGATCGAGTCCTACGACCAGCCGTGGAAGCGCAAGCTGGAGGGCACTGTCGGCGGTTATTGGGGGCTCTATGACTCGGTGCACCGCAGCCTCAAATACCCGCCTGGCGAGCCGATCAGCAATTTCCCGTACTGGAAATGGTACATGGGCGCGGGCATGGGCCTCTGCGTGCTGGTGTTCGCGGTCGCCGGCCTGACGCTGCGGCGCAGGCCCTGGACGCCGCGCTTCTCGGCTTGGCTCGGTGTGGCGATCTCGGCGACCTCAGCGGGCATCCTGCTCGGGATCGGCGCCGACAAGATGTACTACGAGAGCTACGGCATCGGCGGCTGGCTGCTGTGGGGCGCGCTGCTCGCGGCCGGCATCCTGTCGCCGATCTTCTGCGCGCAGGCGATGGTGATCGGCCGCAGTCTTCCGACCTTTCTCGATCTGCTGGGCCCGCGCGAGGGCCGGAAATGGTCGAAGCTCACCGCCGTGCTGGGCCTCACGCTGGCGGTGACTGCGGTGATCGCGGCGCAGACCGCGCTCGGCTTCGTGTTCGATCCGCGCTACAAGGATTTCCCCTATGCCTCGCTGACGATGGCGGTGGTGCCGTTCGCGCTGTTGATGCTGAACCGGCCGCAGATCGGCCAGCGTCCGATCGCGGAGTCGGTATTTGCCGGCGTGCTGACGCTGTCGGCGACCTATGTGCTCTTCAACGAGGGCCGCGACAACTGGCAGTCGCTGTGGACCTGCGCGATCTATTTGTTGTTCGCGCTCACGATGTGGCGGGCGCGGGCCGAGCAAATCCAAGAATGAACAGGCCGATCGCCAGGCCCGACAGCACGACATTGTAGAGCACGATGCCGAGGCCGGCGGCGATGATGCCGACGGTCAGGAGCACGATCGACGGCCGCATCAGATTCAGCGTCGCTACCACCAGCGCGACGATGCCGAACACCGAATTCTTGAACAGCACCGTCGAGACCGAGCGCGCCTTGCAGATCAGCGTCTGAAGTCCGGCGTCGCAGGCGAGCCCGACCTGCGAGTTTTCGATTCCGAGGTAGCGCAGATAGAGCGCATAGCCGACGCTGGCGAAGCCAACGACGATCAGGAACTGCACCTGGTAGGGTGTGAGGCGGAAGGGCTTTTTTGTCATGGCCGCAATATGGTCGGGATGAAGGGAGGGGGCAACAGGGCAGGTGGAAGTTTCTGCCTATCGTGGCGCAACTGCGCGCCATTGTGGCGGTGTGCAAGTCATCCACGCTCAGGTAGCGGAGCATGACGCAACGATTTTCCACTGACAGCGATTATTGGCGCCTGCCCGCAGTCCACAAGGCTTATCGCCTGAAGAACGACGACAACGTCGATCCCGCTGACGCCGGCGCCGTCTCCGGCTTCGCCTGTGCGGCTGGCTGCGGAGCCGCAGGAGCAGGCGCGGGCTCCTCTCGCTTCGAGGAGCGTTTTGAGGAATATCTGTGGCGGCGCTTGTCCGGTTTGGCGGCGGGCGCGGGCGCCGAGGCGGTGTCGGCTTGCGGCACCGAGTCCTGGGTCTTGTCGGAGTTCTTCTCTTGAACTCGATCCTGAGTCTTCTCTTGTCCCTTTTCCTGGCCGCCGCGCATTGACAGCCGCTGGCCGTCGAACACGGTGGTCTCGCAGTGGCGGTCGTTTTCGGCGAGGCCTGCGCAGAGCTTGGCTGCTGCGGCGGCGTTGATCAGCGGGCCGGCTCCCAAGCGAAGCTGCATGCCGAGGCCAGTGTTGCCTTCCTTGATCATGATGATCGGCCGCAGCGCCGCGATCTCCGGATTGGATTTGCTCAGTCCGCGCCAGAGTGCACGCAGGCCGTCGACCGAGTTCGCGCCACCGAGATCAATCGCAAAGCGCGTCTGCTGGACTGCAATCGCAGGAGCCTCGCTCTCGGCGGCCTCCGGCGGCTTCGCTGCCACAGCAGCGACTTCGAACGGAGCGGGCGCCGGGTCGGGCTTCTTCTCGGCAACCTTCTCAGTTGCCTCGGGCTGCACCAGTTTTGATGCGGCCGGATCGGGCGGCGCCATGATCGACTTGGACGGCACCAGCGGAAGCATCGGCGGTGTCGAGGTCGTCAGCGGCGCGTGCGACAGGAGCGAGGCGGCGGCCGCGCTCTGCGTCGGCGGGCCCGACGGCTCCTTTGCGCTGTCTTTCGGCGAGTCCTTGGCAACTTCGGTGCGCGGCTTGTCGCTGACTGGTGCTGGTGTCGAGGCGACTGGCGCGACGCTAGGCGCCGGCGGCCCGACCAAAGCTGGCGCGTCCTGCGGCTTCGCAGCGGACGCCTGCGGCGGCGTGGTCGTCTGCCTGGCGATGGCGCCGGTGACAGAATCGAGCCCTTGCTCCAGCACGGTGACGCGCGAATAGAGCCGGTCGCGATCGGTGTTCAGTGTCTCGATGGCAGAGGCGAGGCGGCGGGCCTCGTTCTGGCTCTCCTTGGTCAGCATCTGGAGCCGGTCGGCCTGGTGCGCGAGATCGGCCGACGCGACCTGGTCGCGCCGCCAGCCGAGCTGGGCCTGGTTGGCGAATACGGCAATCACCACGGCGCCGACGGCCGCCACGCCCCACGAGCCCAGCCGCCACATCATGCTGCGATCGAACGAACTCTCCTCGGCCACAAGTCCGGAGAATAGCCCGCCGGTCTCCTTGGTGCCGAAGGCATCCGCCAGTGGGTCGGAATCCTTTGCCATGTACGTTTAAGCGCCCAGCCCTGTCCGGCTTCCCCGAATCAATCAGGGAACATTAACAGGAAAACCTTGTCGCACTTGAATTCCGGGCGATTGCGGGGGTAGCAAGGCGATAGCTCATGACGGCATCGACCTGCCGCCGCCAACTGATTCGGCCGTATCTGACAGGATTTTCGATGACCGCCCGTTCCAGCCTCACGATCGTGCTCGCCGCCGGCGAAGGCACGCGCATGCGATCGAGCCTGCCGAAAGTGCTGCATCCGGTCGCGCACCAGAGCCTGCTCGCCCACGTGCTCGGCGCTGCACCCAAGGGAACCGGTACCTCGCTCGCGGTGGTGATCGGCCCCGACCATCAGGCGGTGGCGGACGAAGCAAAGCGCATCCGCCCCGACGCGCTCACCTTCGTGCAAGGCGAGCGGCTCGGCACCGCGCATGCGGTGCTGTCGGCGCGTGGTGCCATTGCGCGGGGTGTCGACGATCTGCTGATCGCGTTCGGCGACACGCCGCTGATCTCGGCCGAGACCTTCGCGCGGCTGCGCGCGCCGCTCGCCAAGGGCGCGGCGATCGCCGCGCTCGGCTTTCGCGCCGCCGATCCCACCGGCTATGGCCGCTTCATCGTCGAGGGCGACCGCCTGGTCGCGATCCGCGAGCAGGCCGATGCCAGCGCAGAGGAGCGCAAGATCGATCTGTGCAACGCCGGCGTGATGGCGATCGACGGACGCCGCGCGCTGGCGATCCTCGACAAGATCGGCAATGCGAATTCCAAGGGCGAATATTATCTGACCGACGCGGTCGGCATTGTCAGCGAACAGGGATGGGATGCCGTGGTGATCGAAACCAGCGAGGACGAAGTGCGCGGCATCAACACAAAAGCGCAGCTCGCCGAGGCCGAAAGCGTGATGCAGGCACGGCTGCGCAAGGCTGCGATGGAAGCCGGGGTGACGCTGATCGCGCCCGAGACCGTCTTTCTCGCGGCCGACACGGTGTTCGGCAAGGACGTCACCATCGAGCCGTTCGTGGTGATCGGTCCCGGCGTGTCGATCGCCGACGGCACGGTGATCCACTCGTTCTCGCATATCGTGCAGACCACGCTCGGCAGGAACGTTTCGATCGGCCCCTATGCGCGGCTGCGCCCCGGTACCTCGCTCGGCGACGGCGCGCGCATCGGCAATTTCGTGGAGACCAAGGCCGCGACCCTGGAGGCCGGCGTCAAGGTCAACCATCTCTCCTATATTGGCGATACCACCATCGGTGCCAATTCCAACATCGGCGCCGGCACCATCACCTGCAACTACGACGGCTTCAAGAAGCACAAGACGGTGATCGGGCAGGGTGCCTTCGTCGGCACCAACTCCTCGCTGGTCGCGCCGGTGACGATCGGCAATCGCGCCTATATCGGCTCGGGCTCGGTGATCACGCGCGACGTGCCGGACGATGCCATGGCGCTGGAGCGCAGCCCGCAGACTATCAGGGAAGGCGGCGCTGCGCGCTACCGCGAGATCAAGACGCGCAGCAAGAAGCCGGAAAAATGAGCGGCCGAGGGCCGAGTGTTTGCCGTGGTGCTGGGATGGTAAGGCGCACCGCTAGTCGTCGTCGGCGACGTCCGAGAACATCGCTCGCTTCAAGCGCCAGCCGCGCGGCCTGGCGCGCTTTGCCGGTTCGCCGGTGGCCTGCGTGGCGAGGACAGGCTTACTTTCCTTGCCTCGCTCCATGGCGCGCTGGGGCGGTGGCCAATGCGCAAGGTGCGTGCCTGTGGTCTCGCTGGCGTGCACGAATGTCGATGACAGACCTTTGCGGTCGGACGAGCCTTTCATGGCCTTATCTCCCGGAGGGGAAATCGTTGGCCAAATTTGTTGACAAGAAGTTAACGGACGCGGTTTAACGCCGGCCAATTCGACGCAGTCGAAGCAGGCGTGACGAGGCGCTGTCTCAATCAGCAATAAATATTGAGTATCTGGTTGTTTAGGAACTTCGCTAAAAACCGAGCGTATCGTTTAGGCGATTTTTCGACGATTTGGGGGATAGTGAGCCGCATGTGCGGGATTGTCGGCATTCTCGGGCGCGAACCGGTTGCAGAGCAATTGGTGGATTCGCTCAAACGTCTTGAATATCGCGGCTACGACTCCGCGGGCGTCGCCACGCTCGAAGGCAAACACCTCGAGCGCCGCCGCGCCGAGGGCAAGTTGAAGAATCTGGAGAAGCGGCTCGAAGCGGAGCCTCTGAAGGGCACGACCGGCATCGGTCATACGCGCTGGGCCACCCACGGCAAGCCGACCGTGAACAACGCCCATCCGCATGCGACCGAGCGCGTCGCTGTCGTCCACAACGGCATCATCGAGAATTTTCGCGAGCTGCGCCAGGAACTCGAGAAGAACGGCGCGGTGTTCCACACCGAGACCGATACCGAGATCGTGCTGCATCTGGTCGACGATCTGCTCACGCGTGGCAACAAGCCGGTCGAGGCGGTGAAGCTGGCACTGGCGCGGCTGCGCGGCGCCTTCGCGCTCGGCTTCATCTTCGCCGGCGACAACGACCTCATGATCGGCGCTCGCAACGGTCCGCCGCTTGCCATCGGCTATGGCGACGGCGAGATGTATCTGGGCTCCGACGCCATCGCGCTCGGCCCGTTCACCGATACGATCAGCTATCTCGAGGATGGCGACTGGGTCGTGCTGACCCGCAACAGCGCCGACATCTTCGACAAGGACGGCCATGCCGTCCAGCGCGACAAGATCAGACACGCGGCCTCGACGTCGCTGGTCGACAAGGCCAATTACCGCCACTTCATGGCGAAGGAGATCCACGAGCAGCCTGAAGTGGTCGGCCACACGCTGGCGCGCTATGTCGACATGGCGACCGAGCGCGTGTCGCTGCCGGTCAAGCTGCCGTTCGACTTCAAGGACATCCAGCGCATCAACATCACGGCGTGCGGCACCGCGAGCTACGCCGGTTTCGTCGCAAAATACTGGTTCGAGCGCTTCTCGCGCGTGCCGGTCGAGGTCGATGTCGCCTCCGAATTCCGCTATCGCGAGGCGCCCTTGCGCAAGGGCGATCTCGCCATCTTCATCTCGCAATCGGGCGAGACCGCCGACACGTTGGCCGCGCTGCGCTATGCCAAGGCCGAGGGCGTGCACACGGTTGCCGTCGTCAACGTGCCGACCTCGACCATCGCGCGCGAGAGCGAGACCGTGCTGCCAACGCTCGCCGGGCCCGAGATCGGTGTGGCCTCGACCAAGGCCTTCACCTGCCAGCTCATGGTGCTGGCAAATCTTGCGATCGCGGCCGGCAAGGCCCGCGGCGAGCTGTCCGACGAGGACGAGACCAAGCTGGTCCATGGCCTGGTCGAGATCCCGCGTTTGATGACGGATGCGCTCACCACCGAGCCCCAGATCGAGAAGCTCGCACGCGAGATCGCCAAATCGCGTGACGTGCTCTATCTCGGCCGCGGCACCAGCTTCCCGCTCGCGCTCGAAGGCGCGCTGAAGCTGAAGGAGATCTCCTATATTCACGCCGAGGGCTATGCCGCCGGCGAGCTCAAGCACGGCCCGATCGCGCTGATCGACGAGACCATGCCGGTCGTCGTCATCGCGCCTTACGACCGCGTGTTCGAGAAGACGGTTTCAAACATGCAGGAGGTCGCCGCCCGCGGCGGCAACATCATCCTGATGACCGACGCCAAAGGCGCGGAAGAGGCGACCGTCGAGTCCCTCGTCACCATTGTGATGCCTGATATGGCGGCAGCCTTTACGCCGATGGTTTATGCCGTCCCCGTGCAGCTGCTCGCCTATCACACGGCTGTCGTCATGGGCACGGACGTCGACCAGCCGCGCAACCTCGCGAAATCGGTGACCGTGGAATAGGCAACCGTGGAATAGGCACAAGGGATAATAGACACAAGGGATATCGGTCGGTCGCTTCGTGGTCTTCCAAAACCTGCTAGAAGACCCTAGCTTGTGTGCTGCGACCGACCTGGAACCCGAATGACCCCCCGCGACGACGCGCCTGCGCCGCTTGATCCCGCGCCGGAACCGCATACCGGCCTGATGGGCCGTTTCCGCAATTATTTCCTCACCGGCCTCGTGGTGACGGGACCGGTTGCGATCACCTTTTATCTGGTTTGGTGGTTCGTCACCTGGGTTGATGGCGTGGTGCGGCCGTTCGTGCCGCTGGCCTATCGGCCTGAAACCTACATGCCGTATGTCATCCCCGGCTGGGGACTGATTGTCGCATTCTTCACGCTGACTCTGGTCGGCTTCCTCGCGGCCAATCTCATCGGCCGGACCCTGGTCGATGTCGGCGAGACCTTCCTTGGCCGGATCCCGGCGGTGCGCGCCATCTACCGCGGCCTGAAGCAGGTATTCGAGACGCTGTTCTCGGGCAAGGGCTCGAGCTTCCGCAAAGTCGGCCTGGTCGAGTTTCCCTCGCCGGGCATGTGGTCGATCGTGCTGATCTCGCAATCGCCGAACGAGGACGTCTCTCGCAGCCTGCCGGGTCAGGAGGAGCACGTCTCGGTGTTCCTGCCGTGCTCGCCGAACCCAACCACCGGCTTCTTCTTCTACGTCCCCAAGAGCAAGATCGTCGAGGTCGACATGAGCACCGAGGATGCCGCGACCCTGATTATGTCGGCTGGCGTGGTGCAGCCGGGCTCTACGCCCGACCCGAAGAAGGCCGCCGCGCTCGCGGGCATGGCGAACGCCGCGCGCATTGCCAACGCCTCGGCGCTCCAGGCCCAGCCTGCGAAGGTGGAGTAGAGCCATTCCTCCCAGGGATGGCCGCCGGTGACGCGGGCGTCCGCGTCCTCTGCTAGTCTCCGGTTGAACTGAGCGCGTCGCTCGGATTCGATCTGGAGTGCATGATGTCCAAAACGACGTCAAAGACCATTGCGATCCTCGCGCCCGGTGCCATGGGCAGCGCCGTGGCCCGCCGCCTTGGCGAGCACGGTGCGCGCGTGCTGACGTCGTTGAAAGGGCGGAGCGAGGCGACGCGCAAGCGCGCGGCGGATGCCGGCATGATCGGCGCCGAGGACGATGAGATCGCCGACGCCGACATTATCCTTTCGATCGTGCCGCCGGGCGAAGCTGTGGCGCTCGCCGAGCGGCTGGCGGGACTGATCGTCCGGCGCGAGAAGAAACCGGTCGTGGTCGATTGCAACGCCGTCAACGTCGATACCGTGATGAGGATCGAGGAGATCATCGGCTCGGCACAGGCGCCATTCGTCGATGCCGGCATCATCGGATTCCCGCCGCAGCCCGGCGGCAAGAGCCCGGCCTTCTACATGTCCGGCGAGCATGCCGGCGACGTCGCTGTTCTCAAAGACCTTGGGCTCGACGTGCGGATCGTCGAGGGCCCGGTCGGCGCAGCCTCGGCTTTGAAAATGTCCTATGCCGGCATCGTCAAGGGACTCGCCGGCATCGGCGCGGCGATGGTGGTCGCGGCAACGAAAGCGGGCGCGGCCGATGCGCTGCGTGACGAGCTCGCAATGAGCCAACCCGCGGTCCTTGCCCGGCTCGAAGTCGCGCTGCCGGATATGATCCCGAAGGCCTATCGCTGGGTCGCGGAGATGCGGGAGATTTCCGGTTTCCTCGGACCCGATCATCCGGCCAGCCAGATTTACGAGGGCTTTGCGCGCTGGTTCGAGCATCTCGCCGAGGACGCGAAAGGCGAGGCGGCGGATGCCGACTTGATGAAGGCATTCGCCGCGCGTATCGCGCAGAAGAAAGCCTGATCGTCCGGTCTCACATTACGGCCGTCGATCATATGCCGTGCACCGAATCCAGAAAACCCTGGATGTCCCGGTCGCGTCTCAATCGCACGACCGGGACGTCAGCGCCATACTGCGCACGTTCGGCCTCGATGACAGGCGCGCGCTCGGTGTCGTAGCGCCAAGCCTCGCGCATCAGTTTCCAGTCGAATTGTTCGGGGCACCCCTCTGGGAGGTCAGGCCGTGTTGTGTCGCGATCGAAGGCGGAGCGCAGGAGAATGCGCCACTGGCAGAGCCAGCGCGGGCGGTCGATGACGACCAGTGTATCGGCGCGCGCGAGCGTGAGATCGAAGGTAAGTCCCGAGAAGCTGCCGTCGACAACCCACGCATCGCCCGCGATCGCGTCAGTTACGCGCGTTCGAAAGCTCGTTTTGTCGGATGGCTTCCAGCCCGGCCGCCAGTAGAGCACGTCGAGATGAATCACGGGCAGCCCAAGCCTTTGCCCGAGATTCCGGGAGAGGCTCGTCTTTCCACTACCCTGGCAGCCAACGACGATGATCCGGCGCATTGCCGCAGGGTTCCATAAAGTCGGGCTCTGGGAAAGAGGACGGCTTCTGAACCCGCTTTATTACCTCGGATGTAATTGAGCCAATTCGCAGCTTGACTACTCTCCACGTTATTCACCCGACAGGAAGCCGTCCTATCAAGCCTCCTGTCGCGCGTGTGTCGGTGCATGAGGAGAGAGATATGCAAGTCGTGTTTACGCGAACGGAGCCGCCGGGATGGTTGCTCGACATGTGGAAGGAGATCGACGACAAGACCTTCGGACGAGGTTTCGACTGTTTTGCGGAGGATGCCGTCTGCAATCTCGGCGTCGCCGATTGGAAGGGGCGGGAAGCGATCCGCGCCAATCTGAAGGCCTTCATCGACAGCGGCTTCACCGCGCTGCATCGCGTCACCGAATATTGGGATGCAGGCTCCCTGAAGGTGTTTCGCGGCGTCGTCGACATGACACCCGATGATCCCTCGATGAAGGCGGTGCATCCCACGATGACGCACTTCTTCTACATGGACGAGACGGACGCTACCAAGGTACGGCACTGGGTCGGCGCCATGGGCCCGGTCGCCTTCGGTTGATCGCCTCGAACCTGCTACTAGCGGCGGCGGCGCCTCGGGTATACCGACGCACCGCCGCCCATGGGTGTTGACGATACCGCAGATCGACGGGAAGGACCGACCGACCATGAAAGCGATGGCCAGCGCCCTCAAGACACGCGCCAATTCGGCGGGCGCTCTCCTGCGTCAATGGCGAGACATTCGCGGCAAGACGCAGCTCGACCTGTCCTTCGACGCCGGTGTTTCGCAGAAGCACATCAGCTTCGTCGAGAGCGGCCGCAGCGTTCCGAGCCGCCAGATGCTGCTCGATCTTGCGCAAGCCCTCGACGTCCCGCTGCGTGAGCGAAACGAGCTGCTGCTGGCCGCCGGCTACGCGCCGTCCTATGCTGATCCAGCGTTCGACACGCCGGCCATGACGAGCATCAACCATGCTCTGCGACGCATGCTGCGTCAGCACGAGCCGTTTCCCGCCATCGTCATGGACCGATATTGGAACGTGCTGATGACCAACGAGGCTGCGCCGCTTCTGTTCAATTGCTTCGTCGACATGTCGGCGCGGCCGACGCCACGAAACCTGCTGCATCTCATGTTCGATCCGGACGGCATGCGTCCCTTCATCGCGAACTGGCCGCAGACTGCCCGCGGACTGCTCGCACGGGTGTATCGCGAGGCGGTCGGGCACGTCGTCGATATCAGGACGAAGGCGCTGCTGGAGGAATTGTCGCAGTACCCCGGGGTGAAGCCGGAATGGCGTGCGCCCTCGGCCTCCGATGCGATGCCGATGATCCCGCTGTCCTTCGTCAAGGACGGTGTGACGCTGGACTATTTCTCCTTGATCACGACGGTCGGAACGCCGCAGGCGGTCACTGCAGAGGAACTACGGCTCGAGTGCATGTTCCCCGCCAACGAGGCGACCGAAGCCGAGCACGGCAGGTTTTTGCTGGTACATTCAGGAGAAGGTCGACGCCGCACTGAAGCGGGCCTGGGCTGAAGCGAAATCTGCTTGCCCTGCCAAGTGGGCGATGGCTGAATGCGCGAAGCATGACATGTGATTTCACGCGGGAGTTCGAATGAGAGTGCTGGTGATCGGCGCGGGAGCGCTCGGAGGCTATTACGGAGCTTGCCTGGTCCGAGCGGGCGCTGACGTGACCTTCCTGGTGCGGTCCGGGCGGGCGGAGCAATTGCGGCGCGATGGATTGAGGATCGTGAGCCCGCACGGCGACTTTGCCGTACAGCCGAAGCTGGTCCTCGCAAACGATCTCAAGGACCCCTTTGACGTCGTGCTCGTCGGCGTAAAATCCTACTCGCTCGATGACGCGATGAGCGAGTTTGCACCGGCCGTTGGCGCCAGCACGATGATTTTGCCGATCCTCAACGGGTTGAAACATATCGACGCCCTGACTGCGCGGTTCGGCGCCGCGCAGGTCCTCGGCGGGCTGGCGAACGTCAGTGCCGGGCTCGATGCGGATGGTCGTGTCGTTCAGTTCATGGCCAATCAGACCATCGTATTCGGTGAGATCGAGGGATCGTTCAGTGAGCGCGTGCTCGCGCTGCAGTCACTGCTCAAGATCCCCGGTATCGACGTGCGCGCCAGCGAATCGATCATGCAGGACATGTGGGAGAAATTCGTCCAGCTGAGCACACTCGCCGGTATCACCTGCCTGATGCGTGCAAGCATCGGAGACATTCTGACGGTGCCGAAGGGCGAGGAGTCCATCTTCCGTCTGTTTGCGGAATGCTGTGCCGTGGCGACGGCCTCAAGTTTTGAGCCACGAGCGCCGTTCATCGAGTTCGATCGGAAGCTTTTCACAACGGCGAACTCTCCGCTCAAGGCGTCGATGCTGCGGGACATCGAGCGCGGCTCCGCGACGGAGGCGGAACATATCCTCGGCGATATGGCCAACCGGGCTCGTGCGCTGGGTATCGATACGCCGCTATTGAATTTAGCGCGCGCGCATGTGGCGGCCTATGAGGTTGGGCGGCAGAGAGCGGCCAGCTAACCCGCTCCGATCAACGGAATCGCCTCGTCCCGTTCGTACAGATACAGCAGGGATCGCAGCGCCTCGCCGCGCTCGCCCTTGAGCTTCGGATCGTCCTTCAGGATGCGGAGCGCCTCGTCGCGGGCCTGCGTGATGAGCTGGCCGTGCACCTCCGGGCGGGCGATGCGGTAGCCGGGCAGGCCGCTCTGGCGCACGCCAAGCACGTCGCCTTCGCCGCGCAGCTTCAAATCCTCCTCGGCGATCCGAAAACCGTCAGTGGTCTCGCGGATCACTTTCAGCCGCGCCTTCGACATCTCGCCAAGCGGCTCGGAGTAGAGCAGGAGACAGGTCGAGGCCTCCGAGCCGCGGCCGATACGGCCGCGCAATTGATGGAGCTGGGCGAGGCCAAAGCGTTCGGCATTCTCGATGACCATGATCGTCGCCGCCGGCACGTCGACGCCGACCTCGATGACGGTGGTCGCGACCAGCAGGCCGATCTCGTGGGCGGCGAATTGGCCCATCACGCGGTCCTTCTCGGTACCCTTCATCTGGCCGTGGACGAGGCCGACGCGGTCGCCAAACCGCTTTTGCAGGCTTTCGAAACGCTTGGTCGCATTGGTCAGGTGTTCAGTGCCCTCGGCCTCGGACTCCTCGACCAGCGGGCAGATCCAGTAGACCAGTTTGCCTGATAGAAGCGCGCGGCCGATGCTATCGGTGACCTCCTCGATACGGCTCATCGATATGGTGCGGGTTTCGATCGGCTGGCGGCCGGCCGGCTTTTCGCGCAATTCGCTGATGTCCATGTCGCCGAAATAGGTCAGCACCAGCGTGCGCGGGATCGGCGTGGCGCTCAGCACCAGCACGTCGACGGCTGCGCCCTTTGACGTCAGCGCCAGCCGCTCGCGCACGCCAAAACGATGCTGCTCGTCGACGATGGCAAGCGCGAGGTCGTTGAAGATCACATCGTCCTGGATCAACGCGTGGGTGCCGACCAGCAGGTCGATCTCGCCGGCTTCGAGTTGTGCCAGCAGCTCCCGCCGCTCCTTGCCCTTTTCGCGGCCGGTGAGGATCGCGACCCGCATTCCCGCGCGCTCGGCGAGCGGGGCGATGGTCTTGATGTGCTGGCGCGCCAAAATTTCGGTCGGCGCCATTAGCGCCGCCTGCTTGCCGACCTCCGTGACGGCGGCGGCGGCCAGCAGCGCGACCACGGTCTTGCCCGAGCCGACGTCGCCCTGCAGCAGGCGCAGCATGCGCACCGGTTGTTGCAGATCCTCGGCGATGGCCGCCGCGGCATCGCGCTGGGAGATTGTCAGCGCATAGGGCAGGGCGTCGATGATCTTGTTGCGGAGGTGCCCGTCGCCGGCGTTGCGCACGCCGGCCGGGCGGCGCAATTGCGCGCGAATCAGGGCGAGCGCGAGTTGTCCGGCCAGGAGTTCGTCGAAGGCGAGGCGCGACCAGAACGGCTGGTCAGGCAGAATGTCGCTGAGTTCGATCGGCTGATGCACGCGGGTGAGCGCCTCAGCGATCGGCGGGAAGCTGCAGCGGCGCAGCACCTCGGGGCTGATCCATTCCGGCAGCGCCGGCAGCTTCTGCAGGGCCTGCGCGACCGCGCGACGCAGCGAGCCGAGCGCCAGCCCTTCCGTCAGCGGATAGACCGGATCGATGCCCGAGAGTTTTGAAACCGCCTCCTCGTCCAGCACCCGGTCGGGATGCACGATCTGCGGGATGCCGTCATACATCTGCAGCGTGCCCGAGACGTAGCGCTTCTCGCCCACCGGCAGCAGCTTTTCGATATAGCCTGGCTTGGCTCGGAAGAAGGTCAGCACGACGTCGCCCGTGTCGTCGCTGGCGTAGACGAGGTAGGGCGCGCGCGCATTGCGGGGCGGAGGCGGGCGGTGGCGGTCGACGGTGACCTCCAGCGTCACCATGGTTCCCTGAACGGCGTCGCGAACCTTCGGCCGCGCGCGGCGGTCGATGACCTGGCTCGGCAAATGCAGCAACAGATCGACCAGCCGCGGCGTCTCGTTGCGGCTGAGCAGGTACTGCAGCAGCTTGTCCTGCTTCGGACCGACGCCGGGCAGGCTGGTCACGGGGGCAAACAGCGGATTGAGCAGGCTGGGGCGCATCAGGCGAATCTAGGATCGTTTCGACCCGTCATGCCCGGCTTTATGTAAGGCATCCACGTCTTTTTTCGCATCCCTGCGCGGGCAGCGGGCCATGATAAATCGAGGGCTGACATGGACGGTCCGAGTGGTTATACCACCCCCGCCCGGCACGTCCGGGCTTTCGGCGTTTGACTGGAATAAAGACATGACGGGCACGACACGATCGAGCAACGGCCTGGACGACCGCCGCAAGCGGCTTCTGTTCCGCTGCTGGCACCGCGGCACGCGCGAGATGGACCTTATTCTCGGCCGCTTCGCGGATGCCGAGATCGGCAATCTGTCCGATGACGAACTGACGCAGCTCGAGATCCTGCTCGAGGTCAACGATCCCGATCTCTATGCCGCCATTATCGGCGACAAGGTGCTGCCGGCTGATGTCACCGGCGCGCTGTTTGCCCGCATCAAGGCCTACCCGATCGCGGACAGCGACGTATGAAGCAGGGGATGAAATCTCCGGCCGAGCTGCTCACGCCCGGCCGCGCGCTGACGCTTGCCAATGTCGCCGAGGGCGCCGAGGGTCTCGTCGTCTCCGATCTCGCGCGCGCCATCGCGGCACGGCCGAAGAAGCCGGCCGTCAGTCTCGCGGTGATCTGCCGCGACGGGCCGCGGATGCAGCAGCTCGAACGCGCGCTCCAATTCTTCGCGCCCGACCTGCCGGTGCTGACCTTCCCGGCCTGGGACTGCCAGCCCTATGACCGCGTCTCGCCGCATGGTGGCGTCCTCGCCCAGCGCCTGACCACGCTGGCACGGCTGGCGTCCCTGACCGGCAGCGACAAGCCGCTGATTGTGCTGACTACGGTGAATGCCGCCGTGCAGCGCGTGCCCTCGCGCGATCTCGTCGCGGCGCAGGCGCTGTCCGTCGCGCCCGGCAACGTCGTGCCGATGAACACCATCATCGCCTGGCTCGAGCACAACGGCTACAACCGCTCCTCGACCGTGCGCGAACCCGGCGAATACGCCGTGCGCGGCGGCATTTTGGACCTGTTTCCTGCCGGTCTCGACCAGCCCGTGCGTTTCGACTTCTTCGGCGACAGCCTGGAATCGATCCGCACCTTCGACGCCGAGACCCAGCGCACGCTGCTGGACATGCGCGCGCTCGACCTCGTTCCGATCTCCGAATTCCAGTTGGTCACCGACACCATCCGCCGCTTCCGCATGGGCTATGTCGCCGAATTCGGCGCGCCCGAGCGCGACGATGCGCTGTACGAGGCCGTCAGCGAGGGCCGCCGCCATCCCGGCATGGAGCACTGGCTGCCGCTGTTCCAGGACCGGATGGACACGCTGTTCGACTATCTGCAAGGCGCGGCCGTCGCGATCGAGCCGCAGGCCGAGAACGCCGTCCGCGAGCGCTTCAAGCAGATCCTCGACTATTACCAGGCCCGCCGCGATGCGATGGAGCATCCGGGCGGCGGCGCCATCTACAAGCCGCTGCCGCCTGACAGGCTCTATTTGACCGACGAGGAATGGACCAGGCGCGAAGGCGATATGCCGCTGGTGCGGCTGACGCAGTTCTCGGTTCCGGCCGATGGTACGAGTGTCGTCGATGCCGGTGCGCGTAAGGGCCGCGACTTCGCGCCCGAACGCAACGACACCACCGTCAATGTGTTCGAATCCGTCGTCAGTCACGTGATGGCGCTGCACGCCCAGCGCAAGAAGGTCGTGATCGCGCTGTGGAGCGAAGGCTCGCGCGACCGCATGATTTCGATGCTGCGCGACCACAAGCTGACCCACACCACCAGCGTCAACAGCTGGCGCACGGTGCAGGCGACCCCGCGCAACGAGACCATGCTCGCTGTGCTCGGCCTCGAAAGCGGTTTCGAGACCGACGAGATCGCGCTGATCAGCGAGCAGGACATTTTAGGCGACCGCCTGGTCCGGCCGCGCAAGGCGAGCCGCAAGCTCGACAATTTCATCTCGGAGGTGACGAGCCTTGCCGCCGGCGACATCGTCGTCCACGTCGATCACGGCATCGGCCGCTTCATCGGCCTGCAGACGCTCGACGTCGCCGGCGCGCCGCATGACTGCCTCGAGCTGCATTATGCCGCCGAGACAAAGCTGTTCCTGCCGGTCGAGAACATCGAGCTGTTGTCGCGCTACGGCTCCGACCAGACCACGGTCGAGCTCGATCGCCTGGGCGGCTCCGGCTGGCAGACCCGAAAAGCAAAACTGAAGAACCGCATCCGCGAGATCGCGGGCGAGCTGATCAAGATCGCCGCGGAGCGGCATCTGCACGAGGCGCCAAAGCTGCCGGTGCAGCCATGCCTCTATGACGAATTCTGCGCGCGCTTCCCCTATGACGAGACCGAGGACCAGCTTGGCGCGATCGAGTCCACGCTGAAGGACCTCGAGCTCGGCCGTCCCATGGACCGGCTGATCTGCGGCGACGTCGGCTTCGGCAAGACCGAGGTGGCGCTGCGCGCCGCCTTCGCGGTGGCGCTCGAGGGCAAGCAGGTCGCGGTCGTGGTGCCGACCACGCTGCTGGCTCGCCAGCACCACAAGACGTTCATCGAGCGTTTCAAGGGTTTTCCGGTGCAGGTCGCGCAGGCCTCGCGGCTGGTACCGACCAAGCAGCTCAATCTGGTCAAGAACGGTCTCACCGACGGCTCGGTCGACATCGTCGTCGGCACCCATGCGCTGCTCAGCAAATCGATCAAGTTCCGCGACCTCGGCCTGCTGATCGTCGACGAGGAACAGCACTTCGGCGTGACCCACAAGGAACGGCTGAAAGCACTCCGCTCCGAGGTGCACGTGCTGACGCTCTCGGCGACGCCGATCCCGCGTACGCTCCAATTGGCGCTGACTGGCGTGCGCGAGCTCTCGATCATCGCCTCGCCCCCGGTCGACCGTCTCGCGGTGCGCACCTTCGTCGCCCCGCACGATCCCTTGATGATCCGCGAGGCGCTGCTGCGCGAACGCTATCGCGGAGGCCAGGCGTTCTACGTGGTGCCGCGCATCGACGACCTCGCCGAGGTCAAGGATTTCCTCGACAAGAACGTGCCGGAGATGAAGGTCGCGGTCGCGCACGGGCAGATGCCGCCCGCCGTGATCGAGGACATCATGACCGCGTTCTACGACGGCAAGTTCGACATCCTGCTGTCGACCACGATCGTGGAATCCGGCCTCGACATCCCCAATGCCAACACGCTGATCGTGCATCGCGCCGACATGTTCGGCCTGGCCCAGCTCTATCAGCTCCGCGGCCGGGTCGGCCGCTCCAAGCTGCGGGCGTATGCGCTGTTCACGCTGCCGGCGCAGCAGAAGATCACCGCGCAGGCCGAGCGTCGCCTCACCGTGCTGCAATCGCTGGAGACGCTAGGCGCGGGCTTCCAGCTCGCCTCGCACGACCTTGATATCCGCGGCGCCGGCAATATCCTGGGCGAGCAGCAGTCCGGCCACATCAAGGAAGTCGGCTTCGAACTCTACCAGTCGATGCTCGAGGAGGCGATCGTCAATCTCAAGGCCGGCGTCTCCGAGCCCGCGGCCGACCGCTGGTCGCCTTCGATCACGATCGGCATGCCCGTGCTCATTCCGGAGGATTATGTCGGCGATCTCTCGGTGCGGTTGTCGCTCTACCGGCGCCTCGCCGATCTCGACAGCGAGGAGGAGATCGAGAATTTTGGCGCCGAGATGCGCGATCGTTTCGGCGTGCTGCCGGACGAGGTGCGCTATCTGTTCAAGGTCGCCGCGATCAAGGCATTCTGCCGCCAGGCCAATGTCGGGAAGATCGATGCCGGCCCGAAGGGCGCCGTCATCGCCTTCCGCGACAATTCCTTTGCCCATCCCGATCGCCTGGTGACGTTCATCCGCAGCCACGGCCAGGCCGCGAAGGTGCGGCCTGACATGAAGGTGGTGTTCCTACAGGATTGGGAAACGCCGGAGGAGCGTCTCGCCGGCACCACGGAGATCATGCGGCAGCTGGCGCAGCTCGCGCACAGCAAGAAGGCGGCGTAGGGCCTGTGGCGTTTCCGGAGGCGGCGTAGCGCGAAACGATGCTCCGCACCCTGATCAAAACAGCGACGCGTGCCCACTTGCGGAATGACCGAACCGTAGTTACCTTCATTTTATCGAGTTTCGGCCGAACGACTTGGCCTCGCCGCTGAAAAGCGCGCCTGACTGACGACTCTCCCTCCAGATCTCGACGACACAGACCGCGCTTCTGAGCGCGGCCAAACGCTTATCTATCTTAAAGGACGACCCCCATGACGACGGGAACTGTGAAGTGGTTTAACAGCCAAAAGGGCTTCGGATTTATTCAGCCGGACGAGGGCAGCCAGGATGTCTTCGTTCACATCAGCGCCGTTGAACGCGCCGGCATGAACACCCTCAACGAGGGGCAGAAGGTTTCTTTTGAAGTCGTTGCAGACCGCCGGACCGGCAAGTCTGCTGCTGAGGATCTGCGCGCTGTGTAAGCTGCGCGATTAGTGCTATGTCGCTTTGACCACGGATGTACTGGCAGAGCCTCTGGTTCTTACGACCCGCGACCGGTTCACCGGCCGCGGGTTTTTTATGACCCCGTATGCAGAGGGGCCCGATCATCCTCCGGAGCGAATAGTGGCGTTTAGCGTGAGCATCCCCATATAAGGGGCATGGCAAACTGGCAGAAGTCGAGCGCGCGGCAAGCTCCCATGACGAAGGCTGAGCTCCGCCAGATGCTGACCGAGGCCGTCCGCAACACGCAGCCCCGCCTCGAGCATAGGCCGAAGCGCCTGGCGAAGGCCAAGACGATCGCCACTGGGACCGCCTGCGTCGACTAGATGTGGTCATTCCGCCGGTTCGTTGAACCCGCAGATATCAAGCGAATTCATTCGAAAAATTCTACGCAGGAGCAGTATGCGCAAGCTTCCCGAACCCACCGAACAAGAGACCATTGAAGGCCCCCAAGCCGTATCCTTTCAGATCGCGAATGGGAACGCTCGACAGAGCTGCATTTTGCAAACCACCTTCCCGACGAAAGGCACAGAAATATCTTCTCGCGAATTGGCCAGCCATCGACAAGATGGCTCGCGACGCTCTCGCGATGGGAAGCTTTGAAGACGGTCAGATCAAGCTCGTGATGGCCTGAACAGCCCGAGCTCTACGGCGAACGTTCAAAAAGGGCATGAGATCAGCGAACCGAGGCTGCTCGTGCTCTACGACGCCGCGCGGGACGCCTCGGCGGACAGCCGCCCGAGCAGCGACCTTGCCGTATCCGACGGCGACAGCGAGTCCACCGAGACCACGGGATCGCTGCGCATCTCGTGCTTGCCGTTCGACGTGTGCCGCATCACCGCGGAGAGGCGGCGGGCGATCATGTGGGCGGTGCGGAAGTCGGTTTCGGCGAACGCGACGATGACCGAGCCGTCCTTCTGTGCCGCGCCAAAATCCATCTGCCGCATCAGGCGGCTGAGAATGCGGGCGGCATCGAGCTGGGCGCGGGAATTGCCGGGGTCGAAGGCGAAGCGCGCGACCGAGAGGCCGCCGCCGCGGGCCAGCGTCTGCTCGACCGCCTTGGCGAAATCGCGGGCAAAAGCTTCCACCGTGAGCAGGCCGCTGCGCGGGTCGAGCCAGCCGCCGGCATCGATCGAGCGCAGCGTGCGGCTCAGTTGCGCTTCCATCGCGTGCTGGCGGATCAAGGGCAGCGCGTTGGCGGCGACTTTCGCTGGGTCGCCCGGGATCAGCTCGAGATTGGGCAGATCGTAAGTCTGCGTCAGCTGGTGCGCAGTCAGGATCACGGGCAGGCTGCGGAACCGGGTATCCTCGGCGAGCACCGTGAGGAAGGCATCCGTCACGCGGGCCGTAAAACCCTCGGCCAGCACGACGCCGTCGAGGTCGCGGGTGTTGAGATGTTTGGCCGCGGCCTCGATCGAGAGCGCGCCGACGACCCCGACGCGCTCGCCGAGCGCGACAGAGAGCGCAGGGTAAGCCGCGCCGCGGCCGATCAGGAGCACCGTGGCATCACGTGCGGGGTCGGCCTCCGGCAGCGCGACTTTCACTTCCGGCAGCCGGCGCAACACCGTGGCATGAAGTGTGCGAATGCGCAGCGCGGCGCGAAGCCGCGCGATCAGGCGGTCGGAATGGCCGCCGCGCGATGAGAAGGGCAGGGCGTTGTGCGGGAGCGCGCCCGCCGCGTCCAGGGCCACGAAGGGAAGGTAAGGCGATTGCTCCGCGATCTTCCTGGCGAGCGGCGCCAGATGCGGCTCGTGCCCGGCATGCATCGCGGCGAGAACCACCGCCGGCTGCAGCTCTTCGACCGCGCGCACCGCGCCGGCCCAGCCGGTGTCGACCACGGGGAAGAATCGCGCCTCGTCCAGCGTTGCAATGAAGGCCGGCCGCTCGACGTTGGACACAAACAGGATCGGGCCGGCCTGGGACATCGAGCAACTCTGATCATGCAATCGATGCTGCGCAATCTAGTCCGCCCGCCTTAATGCAGCGTCAATGGATTAGTCGAAACTGCGCCTAGACCGGCCCGGAACGGTCGCGAAAAGCTTCGACCATCAGGGGGTTAAGCCCGAGTTCGTTGAGCGCCTCGCGGGCGCGGGCATTGTCCTGGGCCCGGCCCGCCAGCCGGTGACCGGAGAGCCGGTCGGGCAGCGCGGTGAGGAGGGCGCCCTGGCCGAGTCGGCGCGCCCATTCCTGCAGGTCGTTGGAGAGGAAGCGGTAGCCGCCGACGGCCATGATGCCGGAGGGCGGCGCGGTGATGCAGATCGCCCCGCTGGGGCGGTCGAGCCGCGCGGCATAGCCGGTGTCGACATAGTCGCGTGGGGGCTGCGCGATCAGTGTGTCGCCGACCGGCGGCGGCGGGGCGTACGCCGCGATCGGCACCATCGGGCCGCGCAGGCCGAGCGTGCCTTTCGGCGTCAGCAAAATCTCGCCGGCGATCGACGAGCCCGACTGCTCGCGCGGCGCACCGTGCGGTCCCGGCATCACCGGCACCGGCATGCCGTCCTCGCCACGCCGAGCGCCGAACAATCCGGCCTCGCCGAACAGATAGACGTCCGTGAACGGCGCATGCGCCGCGATCCAGGCCTCGCTCGCCGCCACCTGCTCGGGGGCGCGCCACAGGCCGATGACATTGCGCAAGGTGGGCATCCGCGCCGGCATATCGGAATCGCCGAGCCGCTGGGCAAACTGCGCCGGCGCGATCAGCACGTCGCATTCGTGCTCGTTGATCTGCTGCTCCAGCACGTCATGCTCGAACGGATGATGCAGCGCCAGCGCGCCGCCGCACAGCAGCCACACCGCAAGCGAGGAGGCGAGGCCGGCAAACGACATCGGCGTGAATGCCGCCATCACGGTCGCGCCCTGCTTGATGTCGGCTTCTAGCGACATCGCGAGCCCGGCGGCGATCAGGCTGAAATGCGGGCGCGGCACCGGACGAAAGCCTTCCGCGGTAACGTCGAAGGAGATCATCGCCGCCTTGCGGCCATCCTGGATCACGGTGCGCGCGATGCCGGGCGGGCGGGCCAGTACATCGTCGAGCGAGGCCATGCCTTCGGGCAGGTCGGTGCCGAAACCGCAGACATGGCGGATCGAGAAGGCTTCGGCGGCCGCATGCATTGCGAGATCGGCATAGCTGACGCCGTCGACCGTGCTCATGGTGACGATGGCGCGCGCCGCGGTGCGGTTCAGGGCGGCGGTCAGTTCGGCATGGCGCCAGAGCAGCGGCAGCACGGCGACGACCAGGCCGGCGCGATGGGCGGCTAGCACCGTGAGCACGAACTCGACCGTATTCGGCAACTGGATCGCGACGACGGAATTGGCCGGCAGGCCCGATTCGACGAAATAGGCCGACAGCGCCTCGATGGCCGTGTCAGCCTCGGCATAGCTCATACGCCGCGGCTGGTGCCCGGTCACCCGGAACTTGTTCAGGGGGTCGAGCAGAGCGAGCGCATGCGGCTGCCGCGTCAGCGTGCGCTGAAACAGCGTGTCGAGCGTCGGCGATACGGTTGGCTGGTTCACGGCGTCACTTTGCTTGATCAGCTTGCGGCTGCCCCTTCGACCACCACGTCTCCGGCAGGTAGCCGGACAGCGATGTGGCCTTTGGCCGTTCTATCCGATTCCAGCGCGCGATCCATTGCTCGGATACGTTAAACAGGGGGATTGTATAGAAACCGGAGATCAAAGCGCGATCGAGCGCCCGCACCGCCGATGCGAAATCCGTATGTTCACGGGCCTCCAGCAGCGCCGCGATCATGGCATCGACCGCGGGATCCCTGGCACCCATGTAGTTGCGGGTGCCCGGATTGTCGGCGGCAGCGCTCCCCCAGTAGAAATATTGCTCGTTGCCGGGCGACAACGACTGGTCCCAGCGATTCTGGATCATGTCGAATTCGTAAGAGAGCCGGCGCTGGTCGAACTGGACGGGATCGACCGAGCGCACGCTCGGCTCGATGCCGGCGCGCTTGAGGTCCCGTTGGAAGGCAAGCGCGATGCGCTCCTGGTCGCGGGTCGTGACCAGAATCTCGAAGGTGAAGGGCGCCTTGGTCGCGCGATTGCGAAGCAGCGTGCCGTCGAGATCGTAGCCGGCCTCCGACAGCAGCTTCAGGGCCGCGCGCAGCGTCGTCCGGTCGCGCCCGGAGCCGTCGGTCACCGGCAGGCGGTAGCTGCCGTCCAGGACGTCTGGCGGGATCTGCGCAGCGAACGGCTTGAGCAGCTCCCGCTCACGCGCATCCGCAGGCTTGCCATACGCCGAGAGGTCCGAGCCGGCAAAATAGCCGGCGACGCGCGAGTAGAGGTTGAAGAAGTAGTTGCGGTTGACCAGCTCGAAATCGAACAGCAGCGTCAGCGCCTGGCGCACCCGGATGTCGGCGAAGACGGGACGCCTCGTGTTGAACACCAGAAATTCGGAAGGTTGCGGCACGCCCGGCTTGATGGTGTCGCGGATCACTTCGCCGCTTTTCGCCGCGGGAAAATCGTAGCCGTCGTGCCAGCGCAGCGGCTCGTGCTCAATGCGGAAATCATAGAGGCCGCGTTTGAACGCTTCGAACTGGCCGTTGGCCTCGCGAAAATAGTCGAGCCTGATCTCGTCGAAATTATAGAGCCCGCGATTGATGGCGAGGTCGCGGCCCCAATAATCGGGATTGCGGGTGAGCGTCACGCTGGCGCCGGGCTTCACGGCGGTGACGCGATAGGGGCCGGAGCCGACCGGGCCCGTCATCGTCGTCTCCTCGAATGCCGCGACATCGACCGCATGCTTCGGCAGGATCGGCATCAGGCCGAGGATCAGCGGCAGTTCGCGGTCATTGGCCCCCGCGAGGTCGAAGCGGACCGTGAGGGGATCTGGGGCCTCGGCACTTGCTACCTTGCTGTAATATTGCCGGTGGTTGGGGCGGCCGTGGTCGCGCAGCAGCTGCCAGGAGAACAGCACGTCCTCGGCGCGCAGCGGCTTGCCGTCGGAGAAGCGGGCCCGGGGGTCGATGTGGAACGTGACAAAGCTCCGCTCGTCGTCGGTCTCGACCGATCTGGCGAGCAGGCCGTAGAGCGTGAACGGCTCGTCATTGCCGCGCGCGAGCAGGCTCTCGACCACGTAGTTCCGCATCTGCTGCACGGCCAGTCCCTTGACGATGAAGGGATTGAGGCTGTCGAAGGTGCCGAGAACGCCCCAGGTCAGCCGACCGCCCTTTGGGGCATCAGGATTGACGTAGGGCATGTGGGTGAAATCGGCAGGCATCGCCGGCTTGCCGTGCATGGCAATGGCGTGGGCTTCCTCGGCCCCTGCGCCGCTTGCCGGGAATCCCAAGGCGAACGGGAGCCCCAAGGTGAAAGCCAGGACGCAGAGGCGGACGCACAGACCTTCAGGACGGCCCTCCATAAGGCGCTGGAACATGAACATCTGCACACGTTGATTCGAGGACCGGCGGGGCCTGAATCCTATCACAGGGAATTTCCCGGGGACGCACGTCAGGGCGCGGTCAAAGACGCTTGTCGGCATTGATCTTTTCGTCGGCCACGTTAAGAAGGCACGCAATCGCGCAAGAGCGCCGAGCCCGTCACGTGTCCGCCTCATTTGACGGGGACAGAGCCGCGCCCAAGGCGGCCATGTTCGGTGCGTCGAAGCGGTTCGGGCACTTCCCGTTCAGAAAGGGTTTTCCGCAATGAATTTCCGTTACTTGGCCGCGTCCGTCCGGCCGCGCGGGCGACTTCTCGCCTTGTTGACGGCGACGGCGTTGGCCGTCCCGTTTGCCGCCGAGGCTCAGGCCCCGGCTCCGGGCGCACCCGCGCCCAAGGCAGCCCCGAAAGCCGCTCCGAAGGCTGCCCCAAAGGCCCCGGCGCCGGCCGCTCAGGCACCTGCCCAGCAGCCGCCCGCTCAGGGCGCTCCGGCGCAGCAGGGCGCGGCCCAGCCGGCGGATCAGCAGATCCAGCTGATCTACGCCCCCTGGACCAAGTTCTGCCTCAAGGGCCAGGACGCCAATGCCAAGCAAGTTTGCTTCACCGGCAAGGACGGCCGTATCGAGTCGGGCCAGCCGGTCATCGCGGCCGTCATTATCGAGCCGGAAGGCGAGCCGAAGAAGATCCTGCGCGTGACGCTGCCGCTCGGCATGCAGCTGGTGCACGGCACCCGCATCATCGTGGACAACAATCCGCCGTTGCAGAGCCCGTATGTGATCTGCTTCCAGAACGGCTGCATGTCCGACTACGAGGCCACGCCCGAGTTCATCAACAACATGAAGAAGGGCCAGAATCTCGTTGTTCAGGCGATCAATGCCAACGGCGCGCCGCTGACCCTGCCGCTGCCGCTCGCCGGCGAATTCCAGAAGGCCTATGACGGTCCGCCGACCGATCCGAAGGTGTTCGAGGAAACTCAGAAGAAGCTTCAGGAAGAGCTTCAGAAGAAGGCTGACGAGCAGCGAAAGAAGCTCGAGCAGCAAGGTGGCGCGCCCGGCGCACCTCCGACCGCTCAGAAGTAATCGGGACCCAATCCCGGACATGAAAAAGGCGCTCGGTTCGAGCGCCTTTTTTTCTGACCCATATTGTCTGAGCGAAGATGTGTCCGAGCGAAGATCAGTTCAGCGACGGGTTCCGCGGACGATAGCCGCCGGCCTTGTCCTTGATGAAGATCTCGGTGACCTGGGAATGCCGGACCGGCTCGCCGGAATCGTCCGGCACCAGGTTCTGTTCGGAGACGTAGGCGACGTATTCCGATTCCGCGTTTTCGGCGAGCAGGTGATAGAACGGCTGGTCCTTGTGGGGCCGCACCTCCTCGGGAATCGACAGCCACCACTCCTCGGTGTTGTTGAATTCCGGATCGATGTCGAAGATCACGCCCCGGAACGAGAAGATCCGGTGGCGCACGACCTGTCCGATCTGGAATTTGGCGGTCCGCGCTTTAATCATTCCCCGTCGATAGACCAGGATTGTGGCCGATGCTAGTGCCC
Organism: Bradyrhizobium sp. LB8.2; assembly: GCF_040548035.1. NCBI lineage: Bacteria > Pseudomonadati > Pseudomonadota > Alphaproteobacteria > Hyphomicrobiales > Nitrobacteraceae > Bradyrhizobium > Bradyrhizobium sp. LB8.2. The sequence continues at coordinate 62,694 of NZ_JBEPQV010000029.1, forward strand.
TGATCTGGAATTAACCCGCGCTTACGGGGCAGATAGCCCCCATGTCCTCAGAAAACACTTCATCAATGGTCGATATCCTCAATCTCGCTCTACCTTATTTCGGCTTGATCTTCGTTGGATTCGCCTGCGGCAAGGTCAAATCCCTGCCGGAATCGGGCCTCGCCTGGATGAACTTCTTCCTGCTCTATGTGTCGCTGCCGGCGCTGCTATTTGCGATCATGTCGAAGACGCCGTTCTCGGAATTGAACAACCCGCCGTTCCTGATTGCGACCACGCTGTCGACGGTTGCGGCATTCACCCTGGCGCTGGTCGTCGGCAAATTTCTCGGCCGCCTGACGCTGCGCGAGGCGACGCTCGCCGGGCTCTCCGGCGGCTACGGCAATATCGGCTACATGGGGCCGGGGCTCGCGCTCGCCGTGCTCGGAACCAAGGCGTCAGCGCCGACCGCGCTGATTTTCTGCTGCGACAGCATCTTCCTGTTCACGATAGTGCCGTTGCTGATCGAGCTCTCCGACCGCGATCATCCCTCGATCGTGCACGCCTTCGGCGTCGTGCTGAAGCAGATCGTGCTCAACCCGCTGATCATGTCGGCCTGCTTCGGCGCGGCCTTCGCATCGCTCCATATCGAGATGCCGGTCGCGCTCGACCGCACCATCACCTTCCTCCAGAACGCAGCCGCCCCGACCGCGCTGTTCGTGCTCGGCGTGACGGTGGCGCTCCGCCCATTCGACCGCGTACCCTGGGAAGTGCCGGGCGTGATCGCGGTCAAGCTCCTGATCCATCCGCTCGCAGCTTTCTGCCTGATGTTGGCGTTCGGTCCGTTCGCGCAGCCCTGGGCCGCGACCGCCGTGCTGATGGCGTCGCTGCCGCCGGCGCTGAACGTGTTCGTCATCGCCCGGCAGAACGACGCCTGGATCGAATCTGCCTCCGTGGCGGTGCTGCTCGGAACGTTTGCGTCCGTGGTCACGCTGACCAGCGTGATGTGGGCGATCCAGACCGGCCGGCTGGCGTTTCCTTAAACCTTAGCGCCGCCACGTCGGCGTCAGGCCCTCGCGCATCGCAAAACGCCGGAGCGGGCCGAACGCGCCGAGCAGGTGCATGCCGACCGCACGGACCGGCTGGAGCGGGAGGAAATCGTTGAGCAGGGAGCGGTTGGCGATGTCGATCGCAAAGGTCCGACTCAGAATGTCCGGACGCCGGGCCCGGTCGTAGCGTTTGAGCACGTCGGCTGCGCCGGGATCCTGACTCGATGCGATGGCGTCGCCTGCGAGCCTGGCAATGTCGGCGGCATCTCGCAGGCCGAGATTGAGACCCTGGGCGCCGATCGGGGGAACCACATGGGCGGCTTCACCGACCAGCGCGATGCGGTCGCGGCCGAAGGATTTGGGGCGTTCGATTGCCAGCGGGAACAGGTTGCGCCCGGGCTCCACTGTTATGCGGCCTAAAATGGAATGCGATTGCTTCTCGATCGCGGCGGACAGCTCCGCGTCGCCCAGGCCGCGAAGCCGTTCGGCGTCCGCAGGCGCCGAGACCCAGACGACGCTGGAGCGGTCGCCGGGCAGGGGCACGAACACGCAAGGGCCTTGCGGCGTGTGGAACTCGGTCGAGACGTTGCGATGCGGGCGCGCGTGGCCGACATTGAAGGTCAGCGCCGTCTGGGTCAGCTCGCGCCGCGTCACCGTGATGCCGGAGGCTTCGCGGCAGAGCGAATGGCGGCCGTCGGCGCCCACCACGAGACGGGCAGAGAGGAATTGCGCGGCGGCGGTGCGGATCGCGACGTCGTCGGCTTCGATGACAACGGTTTCGGCCTCGTCATCGAAACGGACGAGACCGGGCAACTCGGCCGCGCGCGCTTCCAGCGTCAGCATCAGCGAGCGGTTGTCGATGTTGTAGCCGAAGGCATCGAGTCCGATTTCGTGACAGGAGAACCGGACCTCCGGCGCGCGGAACAGCCGGCCCGTGTCGTCGACGAGCCGCATGATTTCGAGAGATGCCGCCTTGTCCTTGCAGCGCGACCAGACATCGAGCGTTTCCAGGAGACCGACGGAAGCACCGAGCAGGGCGGTGGTGCGGTTGTCGGCATAGGGCACGCGCCGCGCCACCAGCGCGGTCCGTGCGCCCGCCTGCGCCAGTGCGATGGCCGCGCTAAGTCCCGCCGGTCCGCCGCCGATCACGGCCGCGTCAAAGAGTGTCGATGCATCTGTCATGGAACGACATTTGACACGCCCCACGGCAAATTCAAGCCCACTCATATTTCCTTGATTTTATGACGAATTGTGCGACCGGGCGCCGCAATGGCTTATGTGCAAACCGGTGTCATTCTGATAGCAGAAGCCATGGACAGCCAAGAGGATTCCCTGAAGCACAGGCCCGCGATCCGCGCCGCCGCCTTCTCGGTGCACATCTTCACCGCGTTCGGTGCGGCGATTGCGCTGCTGGCAATGCTCGAGGCCGTGCGCGAGCACTGGGCGGCGATGTTTCAATGGCTGGGCGTCGCCCTCATCATCGACGCGATCGACGGGCCGATCGCGCGCCGGCTCAACGTCAAGGACGTGCAGCCGAACTGGTCGGGCGACGTGCTCGATCTCGTGGTCGATTTCGTCACCTACGTGTTCGTGCCGGCCTATGCGATCGTGGCCAGCGGCTTGCTGCTGCCGGTCGCCGCACCCTTGCTAGGTGTCGCCATCATCGTCACCAGCGCACTATATTTCGCCGATCTGCGCATGAAGGCCGACGACAATCATTTTCGCGGTTTTCCGGCGCTGTGGAATGCGGCGGCGTTTTATCTGTTCCTGCTGCACTGGCCGCCGCTGCTGTCGACGCTGCTGGTAGCAAGCCTGGTGGTGCTGACCTTCGTGCCGTTCCACGTGCTGCATCCGGTGCGTGTCGTGCGGCTGCGCTGGCTGACGATGTCGCTGATCGCAATCTGGGCTCTGCTCTCCCTCTACACGCTGCAGATGGACTTTCGCGTCGGCACCGGCGTGACTGTCGCGCTCTGCGCGATCGCGCTCTGGATCAGCTTCAGCGACGCATTGATACGGCTGACAAGATCCTTCGCATGATGCACCTGTTGACAAGCCCCGAAGCCTGGGCCGCGCTCCTCACCCTGACGTCGCTCGAGATCGTGCTCGGCATCGACAACGTCATCTTCCTGTCGGTAATCGTCTCGCGCATCCCCGAAAATCAGGCGCACCGCGCCCGCCAGATCGGGCTCGCGCTGGCACTGATCTTCCGCATCATCCTGCTCAGCCTGCTGGTCTGGCTGATCGGCCTGACCGCGCCGGTGTTTTCGTTTTCGGGTTACGGCTTCTCCTGGCGCGACCTCATCCTGATCGGCGGCGGCTTGTTCCTGATCGCGAAGGCAACGCACGAGATTCATGGTGAGGTCGAAGCCGATGACGGCGACGGCGACGAGAACTCCCCTCGTAACGCTTTCTTCTGGGTCATCGTCCAGATCGTGATCATCGACATCGTGTTCTCGCTGGACTCGATCATCACGGCGATCGGCATGGCGCAGGACATCGAGATCATGATCGCGGCCGTCGTGATCGCCTGCCTGATCATGTACATTTCATCCGGGCCGGTGTCGCGATTCGTCGCAGAGCATCCGACCACGAAAATGCTGGCGCTGGCGTTCCTGGTGCTGATCGGTGTCGCGCTGGTGGCGGACGGATTCCAGTTCCACATCCCGCGCGGCTACATCTATTTCGCAATCGCGTTCTCGGCGGCGGTCGAATTCTTCAACGTGCTGGCGAAGCGCAACCGCAGGAAAATCGGCAAGCCGTCGGTCTAGCCATTCCAGCCGGTGTCGAGTTGACAAGGCGGGCGCGATGCCTTTCGCTGGCCTGCGAGAAGAGGAGGTCAGGCGATGACCAAAGCCGTCCGTGTCCACAAGGTCGGAGGCCCCGAAGTCCTGGTCTATGAGAGCGTCGATGTTCCGGCGCCCGGCCCGGGCGAGGTGCGCATCCGCCAGCATGCGGTCGGCCTCAACTTCATCGACGTCTATTACCGCACCGGCCTGTACAAGGCGCCCGGGCTGCCTTTCATCGCCGGCAACGAGGCCTCGGGCGAAGTCGTCGCTGTCGGGTCGGGCGTGACCAATTTCCATCCCGGCGACCGCGTCGCCTACTACTACAACCTTGGCGCCTATACCGGCGAGCGCAATATCCCTTGGGAGAAACTGGTCAAGCTACCCGACCACATCACCCACGAGCAGGGCGCCGTGCTGATGCTGAAGGGGCTGACCGTCTGGTATCTCCTGCACAAGACCTTCAAGGTCGAGCCGCATCATCGCGTGCTGATCCATGCCGCGGCCGGCGGCATCGGCCTGCTCGCCTGCCAATGGGCGAGGGCAATGGGCGCCCACGTCATCGGCACCGTCGGCTCGCGCGAAAAGGCCGAGCTTGCCGAGGCCAATGGCTGCGACCACGTCATCCTCTACAACGAGGAAGACTTCGTCGCGCGCGTCAAACAAATCAGCCGCAACGAGGGCTGCGACGTCGTCTATGACGGCGTCGGCAAAGCGACCTTCCCGGGCTCGCTATCCTGCCTCAAGCCGCGCGGCATGTTCGTCTCCTTCGGCAATGCCTCAGGCCCGGTGCCGCCGTTTTCGATCGCCGAACTCAACGCACATGGCTCGCTGTTTGCGACGAGACCGAAGCTCAACGACTATGTCGGCACCCGCAAGGAGTTGCTGGAAGGCGCCGACACGCTGTTCGCTGCTGTCATCAATGGCAAGCTGCACGTGCCGATCAACCACGCCTACGCGCTCAAGGACGCCGCCAAGGCGCATATCGATCTCGAAAGCCGCAAGACCACGGGCGCGTCGATCTTGAAGCCGTAGTTCTTCCGTCGTCATCTGCTCCCGTGTCCCGGCTTTGCAGCGCACCGCGAAGGGGCGCTGCGCTGCGTTCGGGGGTACGAGGCAGGCCTTACGCCACCCGCCGTGCCGCGCCGGCCCTGATCAAAATCCCGTCGAGGCAGCCGATCATCTCGGCGATCTCGGCCCGCGTGACGTTCAGCGCCGGCATGAAGCGCAGCGTGTCGACCTGCGGCGCGTTGAGGAGCACGCCGGCCTCGAACGCCTGGGCGACGATGCCGGGTGCGATCGGCAGCTTGAGGTCGAGCGCGAGCAACAGGCCGCGGCCGCGCACCTCGCCGAGGCCGTGCCGGGCGGAGACCTTTTGCAATTCGCTTTCGAGCAGCAAGCCTGTCTCGGTGACCGCCTTGAGGAAGTCCGGCTTGCTGACCTCGTTGAGCACCGCAAGTCCTGCCGCGCACATGATCGGGTTGCCGTTGAATGTGCCGCCCTGATCACCGTGCTCGAAGCAGGCCGCGCGTTCGGTCGCGAGCAGGGCTGCGAGCGGCACGCCACCGCCGATGCCCTTGCCGAGAGTCATGATGTCGGGCGCGATGCCCGTATGCTCGTAGTGGAAGAGCTTGCCGGTCCGGCCCATGCCGGTCTGGATCTCGTCGAAGATCAGCAGGAGATCGTGCGCGTCGGTGAGCGCGCGCAACTCCTGCAAGAACTGATCGGTTGCAGGCCACACGCCGGACTCGCCCTGTATCGGCTCGATCATCACAGCGACGGTGTTGTCGTTGATCAGCTTTTCGACCGAAGCGATGTCGTTGAGCTTCGCCTTCTTGAAGCCGGCGACCTTCGGCTCGAACAATGGCTCAAAGGCCTTCTTGCCCGAGGCCGACATCGTCGCCAGCGTCCGGCCGTGGAAGCCACCCTCGAAGCTGATGATCTCGAACGCGCCGCCTCTGTGCAGGCTGCCATATTTGCGCGCAAGCTTGATCGCGCCCTCGTTGGCTTCCGCGCCGGAATTGGCGAAGAACACCTGGTCGAACGCGCTGTTGGCGACCAGCGCCTGCGCGAGCTTCAGGCTGGGCTCGTTGTAGAAGGCCGGGCTCGGCGTCAACAGCCGCTTGGCTTGCGCGGCGAGCGCGTCGGCAATGGCGGGCGGGGAGTGGCCGAGGCAGTTGACGGCCCAGCCCTGCACAAAATCGAGATAGCGCTTGCGGCTGTCGTCCCAGAGGTAGGAGCCGGCGCCGCGGACGAACACGGCCTTGGGCCGAGCGGTGATGTCCATCAGCGCGTCATACGGGTGCGTGGTCATGTCGAACTCCTCTGGAGGCGGATCAAAAATGCGCGCGAAATGCAAAAAGGCCGCACCTTGCGGGTGCGGCCTTCTCGAAAACTGGGCTGAATTCAGTGGTTCAGCGGCGTCGTCGGACATGGCGCACCCTCTCATCGTCGCGGAAGCGACGGCGGAGCATTTCGATGCGCTGATGGGTCCGAGCGTTGATCATGGGGCGCGGCAATACAGGCGAATGGCGGGGCTTGTCAAGCGCGCGTTTTACAGATCACCCGCCCAGCGTGCATGGGGCAGGTCAGATACGTGGCTTGCTCGGCGTGTGGCGGTTGTGACGTCGCGGGTGACGAAGAGGCGCAACTCGTATGCGGTTGCGCGCGGCACGATGCGCCGGATGTCACTCGCACGATTGAATTTTATCGATCGTCCGCCTAGAAACTATCACGTCTCTAGCGCGTTTGTGATCGACCAACGCGAATTGGTTCGAACCGTACGCATGACGGTTCAGACCAAGAGGGGCGGGACCAACCAGATAGTTTTAAAACCTTGTCCGACACGCCTTACCCGATCGACCTCGACAGCATTCGCGGCGCGTTTCCGCCGGGCATCGAGGCACCATCCCTTTTGGTCGACTTCGCCGGCTGGCTGAAGGGGCGCCCCTGGGGCAGCGTCGGCTGCTTCTCGCTGCAAGGCCAGTTTTCCGATCAGGCGCCGATCTTCGACGGCAGTCCCTTGCGCGACAGGTTTTCGCTGTTCATGCGGCTGCCGGATGGCTCGGCCGTCGGCGGCTGGTATGGCGCGGGTCTTGACCGCGACAATCCGCCGATCGTGGGGCTTGGCTCCGAGGGCGACCACGAGCTGCTGGCGCCGAGCCTCGATGGCCTGCTCGCAAAACTGACATCGCAGCAATTCGAGAAGGCGTGGCACGATCTGCTGCCGCATGACGACGTCGAATGCCAGACGGTCGAACTCGCGCAATGGCTCGCCGGACGGCTGACCGGGGAGGCGGCGACGCCCGATGACAATTCGTCGGAGCTGCCCGACTTTCGCGGCTTCGTGGAAAATTGGAGCCGGGATCGCGAAGACTACTGGGCCAATCACCGCTTGATGGCCGAGCTCGGCTGGCGCCTTGCCGCGCATCTGCCGAAGGGCAAGAAGCCCTGCGACAAGACGAACTTCGAGATCGCGATCGTCGGCAAGCAATACGAGGCGCGCGTCCTGACGCGCGGGCCGCAGTCGTTCGAGGAAGCCGGCTCGATCGAATCCCTGCTGCGCGATCTGCGTGAGGAGATGCGCTGCGCGCAGCCCGAGCTCGGGCTGTGGCACGCTATGAAATTCGGACTCTATGCCGACGGCCGGGTGATGCCGAACTTCGAATACGACGTACGCCCGAGCATCGACGGCGAGCCTGCGAGGCTGTCCGAGGCGCAGGCTGATCTTGCGCGGGCACCAAGGCCGGAGCGCTGGGTGCCGAAATGGCTGGTGTGACGAAGCGCCGTCAGAACCCCGCGACGCTGCCGTGCAGGTCGTATTGGTCGGCGCGCTCGATCTTCGCGGTGACGATCTCGCCAACGCGCAAGGGGCGGCGGCTCGACAGGTAAACCGCGCCGTCGATCTCGGGCGCATCGGCCTTGGAGCGGCCTTTCGAAACAGTCGGACCGACCTCATCGATGATGATCTGCTGGCGCGTGCCGACCTTGCGCTTCAGCCTGCGCGCGGAAATCTTCTGCTGGCGGGCCATCAGCGCGTTGTAGCGCTCCTGCTTGATCTCTTCCGGCACGGGATTCTCGATCGCGTTCGACGTTGCGCCTGCGACCGGCTCGTATTTGAAGCAACCGAGCCGATCAATCTCGGCTTCGTCGAGCCAGTCGAGCAGATAGGCGAAGTCGGCATCGGTCTCGCCGGGGAAGCCGACGATGAAGGTCGAGCGCAGGGCGAGATCGGGGCATTCCTCGCGCCAGCGCTTGATGCGCGTCAGCGTCTTGTCCTGCGCCGCCGGACGTTTCATCGCCTTCAGCACCTCGGGACTCGCATGCTGGAACGGGATGTCGAGATAGGGCAGCACCTTGCCCTCATTCATCAAGGCGATGACCTCGTCGACATGCGGATAGGGGTAGACATATTGCAGCCGAACCCAGGCGCCGAATTCGCCGAGCTCGCGCGCGAGATCGAGGAATTTGGCGCGGACCTGGCGATCCTTCCACGGGCTCTCGGCGTATTTCAGATCGACGCCATAGGCCGAGGTGTCCTGCGAGATCACCAGCAGCTCTTTCACGCCGGCACTGACCAGGCGTTCGGCCTCGCGCAGCACGTCATTGGCCGAACGAGAGACGAGATCGCCGCGCAGCTTCGGAATGATGCAGAAGGTGCAGCGGTTGTTGCAGCCCTCGGAGATCTTCAGATACGCGTAGTGGCGCGGCGTCAGCTTGATGCCCTGCGGCGGCACCAGATCGAGATGCGCATTGTGCGCCGGTGGCAGTGCGCGGTGCACGGCGTCGAGCACGCTCTCATATTGCTGCGGGCCGGTGATGGAGAGCACACCGGGATAGGCCTGCTCGATCTGCTCGGGTTCGGCGCCCATGCAACCTGTCACGATTACCTTGCCGTTCTCGGCCATGGCCTCGCCGATCGCCGAGAGCGATTCCTGCTTGGCGCTGTCGAGGAAGCCACAAGTGTTAACGATGACGATGTCGGCCCCGTCATGCTTGCGGGCGAGCTCGTAGCCCTCGGCGCGCAGGCGCGTGATGATGCGCTCGGAATCCACCAATGCCTTGGGACACCCGAGCGACACGAAGCTGACCTTGGGCGCAGCCGTCTGATCCATATCCAAATCTGCCTGATTGACAGGCCTGAGCTAGTCCCAATTGCCCATAATTACAACCCTTTGCAGGGCCCTCCGGCGTGCTATGGGTGAATCACCTGCCGTGAGTGAGCTATGAGCGCCGAACAGTCACCCAAAATCGTGATCGTCGACGAAAGCCCGATCCGGGCTGCGATCCTCGAAGAAGGGTTGCGGGAGGCCGGATTCATGCAGATCGTCCATATCCGTGAAATGCAGAGCCTGCTCGCCCGTATTTATGCGGTCGACCCCGACATCATCGTGATTGATCTCGAAAATCCCAGCCGCGACGTGCTGGAGGCGATGTTCCAGGTTAGCCGCGCCGTGAAGCGGCCGATCGCGATGTTCGTGGATCAGAGCGATTCATCCTCGATCCAGGCGTCCGTGGAAGCGGGGGTCTCCGCCTACATCGTCGACGGGTTGAAGAAGGAACGCATCAAGCCGATCCTCGATCTTTGCGTGTCCCGCTTCAATGCTTTCGCAAAACTCCAGGAGGAGCTGGAGCGCACCAAGTCGCAGCTCGAGGATCGTAAGATCATCGAGAAGGCCAAGGGCATCCTGATGAAGGTGAAGGGCCTCGCCGAGGACGAAGCCTATGTGCTGCTGCGCTCCACTGCGATGCGCGAGAAGAAGAAAATCGGCGAGATCGCGCAGTCGATCATCACCGCGTCGGAGATGCTGAAATGACCGCTCCTCTCCGCATCGGGTTCATTCCGCTGGTCGATGCCGCAGCGCTGATCGTTGCCGTCGACAAGGGCTTCGCCGCGGCCGAAGGGCTTGAGGTCGAGCTGGTGCGCGAGGTCTCCTGGTCCAACGTCCGCGACAAACTCAATATCGGCCTGTTTGATGCCGCGCATCTCTTGGCGCCGGTCGCAATCGCATCCTCGCTCGGGCTCGGTCACGTCAAGGTGCCGATCGCGGCGCCCTTCAATCTCGGCATCAACGGCAACGCGATCACGGTGTCGCCGGCGCTTCATGCGGCGCTGATGGAGGAGATCGACGGCGATCGCTTCGATCCGCTCGCTACGGCAAAAGCGTTGGCACGCGTTGTCGCCAAACGGCGCAAGGCGGGAGCCGATCCGTTGACCTTCGGCATGACCTTCCCGTTCTCCACCCACAATTACCAATTGCGGTTCTGGATGGCGGCGGCCGGCGTCGATCCCGACGAGGATGTGCGCCTCGTGGTGCTGCCGCCGCCCTACATGGTCGATAGTCTTGCCAACGGCCACGTCGATGCGTTCTGCGTCGGCGCGCCCTGGAATTCGATCGCGGTCGATCTCGGCATCGGCCATATCCTGCATTTCGTCTCCGACATCCTCGCCCACGCGGCGGAGAAGGTGCTGGCAGTTCGCCAGGTCTGGGCCGACAAGCATCCCGACGTGGTCGCTAGCCTCGTGCGCGCCGCGGTGAAGGCGGCCGAGTTCATTGAGCATCCGGAAAACCGAACCGAAGCGGCGCGGATCCTGGCGCAGCCCGAACGGATCGGAGTCGACGCCGAAGTCATCCAGCGCACCCTCACGGGACGCCTCAAGATTTCGCCGGACGGCACCTTTCGCGAGAGTGGCAGCTACCTTCTGGTGGGACGCGAAGAGGCAGGGCGCCCCGATCCGGTCCAGGCCGCCTGGCTCTATGCGCAGATGGTGCGCTGGGGGCAGACGACGTTGAGTTCGGACGGCGTCAAGACAGCGATGACGGTGTTCAGGCCCGACCTCTACGACGGCGCTCTCGGCCGACGGCCGCCCACGCAAGCCCCCGCGGCATTCGGCGCATTTGCCGGCCCCGCTTTTGATCCCGCGAATATTCGGGGGCATCTTGCGGCCTTCGAGGTGGGCCGCTGGAAGGCCTGATTCGCGTTTGCATTGTTTTTGAGCGCTGGAGATCAGCGTCTAAATTTTAGGCCGACTGCTCGAATTTCATAAGAATTCCAGAGGCGCGAGTTCCCTAGGGCGCGCCTAATCATCTGATATTGCACCAAGTTTCATTTCATCAAAGCTGGCACGCAACTTGAATGTTGCAGTGCGGCCAGCCTGTCACAGGTGCCTGCTGAGCCAGTCCCGCAGCAACGAAGCTGATCGGACCGTTGGGTGCAGAGCCGGCTATCAAGCCAGCCGAGTTCCTCGCGGGTCGTGCACTTTCCGTCGACACCCAGGTGGCCGCAGGAGCTTCGTTACTGACCATGAAAATCGACACCGTCTCAGTCGACTTTACCGACGACCAGAAACGCTATCTCGAAGGCTTCACGAGCGGTTTGCAGATCAGCCGGGTCGGCCGCGGTCTCGGCGGCGCCGGCAAGGCGAGCCCCGAACCGACCGGCCCCGATGCCGTGCACATCAAGGCGCAGGACAAGGTCATCGCTGCGGGCAAGAAGCTCGCCGACCAGGAGAAGATCAAGCGCGACGAGCATCCCTTCGATGCTTATCCGCGTCTCCGCCAGCAGGCGCTCGACAATACGCCGCCAAGCCCGGCGGACAATTTCCGCTGGCGCTATTACGGCATCTTCTACGTCGCGCCGACGCAGGACTCCTACATGTGCCGTCTGCGGATTCCGAACGGCATCATGAAGCACTGGCAGCTGTCCGGCCTTGCCGATCTCGCCGATGAAACGTGCGGGCCCTACAGCCACGTCACGACGCGCGCCAATCTCCAGCTTCGCGAGATCCCGCCAAAGAACGCCGTGAAGCTGATCGAGGGCGTTCAGGACCTCGGCCTGTGCTCGCGCGGCTCAGGCGCCGACAACATCCGCAATGTGACGGGAACGCCGACGGCGGGCATCGATCCGCAGGAGCTGATCGATACGCGGCCTTATGCGCGCGAGTGGCACTACCACATCCTGAACGATCGCTCGCTGTACGGCTTGCCGCGCAAGTTCAACGTCGCCTTCGACGGTGCCGGCAGGATCGCCGTGCTCGAGGAGACCAACGACATCGCATTCACGGCCTTTGAAGTGAAGGACGGTTTCGGCGTCGAGCCCGGAGTCTCGTTCCGCCTCGGCCTTGGCGGCATCACCGGGCATAAGGATTTCGCCAAATATTCCGGCATCGTCGTCAAGCCTGAAGAAGCCACGGCCGTTGCCGACGCCATCGTGCGCATATTTATCGAGCACGGCGACCGCACCAACCGCAACAAGGCGCGGCTGAAATACGTGCTCGATGCCATGGGCCATGACGGCTTTCTCAAGCTGGTCGAGGAGCGGCTGAAGAAGCCGTTTACGCGCGTGCCGGAAGAGGCGTTTCTCCCGCGGCCTGCCGCGGACCGCATGGCGCATATCGGCGTGCACAAGCAGAAGCAGGACGGTTTGAACTGGATCGGCGCGTCGCTGCCGCTCGGCAAGATCAGCTGCGATCAGATGCGGGGCCTCGCCAAGGTGGCGCAGGACCTCGGCGACGGCGATATCCGCCTGACCGTTTGGCAGAACCTGCTGATATCAGGGGTGCGCGACGAGAATGTCGAGCTTGCGATGGCGGCGATCAAGCAGATCGGGCTCGCGGTCGAAGCCTCGCACATCCGCGCCGGCCTGATCGCCTGCACCGGCAATGCCGGCTGCCGCTTTGCCGCGGCGAATACCAAGCGCCACGCCGCCGAGATCGGCGACTGGTGCGAGCCGCGCGTCGAGATGGACAAGCCGGTCAACATCCACGTCACCGGCTGCCACCATTCCTGCGCGCAGCATTACATCAGCGACATCGGCCTGATCGGAGCACGCGTGCCGGTGAACGAGGAGGACACGGTCGAGGGCTATCATCTCTTCACCGGCGGCGGGTTTGGCCCCGATGCCGACGTCGGGCAGGAGATCTATCACGACCTCAAGGCCGAAGACGCGCCGAAGACGATCGAAGGGCTGCTCAAGGCCTATATCGCCCATCGCTCGTCTCCCGACGAAACGTTCCTGTCCTTTGCGCGCCGCCACGACGGCGAGACGCTGCGCAAGCTTGCCGATGCCGAGGTGTCTTCATGAACCAGATCAGCCCTCCGCCGAAACTCGACATCATTCCCACGAGCGCTCCGTTCTCCGACGCGCAACGCTCCTGGCTGAACGGCTTCTTTGCCGGGCTTCTGTCGCCCGATGCAGCAGCGCCACTGTCGGCCGAGCAGGGCGCCGCCGTGTTGCAAGGCGCAGCCGGTGACGGCGACGACGGCGAATCTCCGTGGCATGACCAGACCATGCCGATCGCGGATCGGATGAAACTCGCCGAGGGCCGTCCCGTGCGCCGCAAGATGATGGCGGCGATGGCGCAGCAGGATTGCGGCCAGTGCGGCTACAATTGCCACGACTATTCGGAGGCGATCGCGGGCCGCAGTGAAGCGCGGCTCAACCTTTGCGTCCCCGGCGGCAAGGAAACCGCGCGGATGCTGAAGTCGCTGTACGAAGAGCTGGACAAGACGCCGATGGCCAAGGCGTCCGACAAGCAAGACGCGGTGGCAGCCCCCGCCGTGACCGTGACGATCGCCGAGCCCGGCCGCTCACGCGACAACCCTGTTGCGGCGACCTTCCTGTCTCGTCGTCTTCTCAACAAGGGAAAGTCGGAGAAGGAAACCTATCACGTCGAGTTCGATCTCTCCGAGAGCAAGCTCGACTATACCGTCGGCGACAGCTTCGGCGTGTTTGCGCGCAACGAGGTCGGCCTCGTCGACCAGATCATCGCGCTGCTCGGCGCCTCCCATACCACGAAGGTCAATGGCAAGACGTTGCGCGAGGTGCTGATCGACGACGTCTCGTTGTCGCCGGCGCCCGACACGCTGTTCGAGCTGCTTTCCTTCATCACCGGCGGCGCGCAACGCGAGAAGGCGCGGGCGCTGGCGCAGGGCGAGGATCCCGATGGCGATGCCGCTACGCTCGACGTCATGGCGGCGCTGCAGAAGTTTTCGGGCACGCGTCCGCACCCCGAGGCCTTCGTCGAGGCGCTGGAGCCACTCCAGCCGCGGCTCTATTCGATCTCCTCGTCGCACAATGCAACGCCCGGAAAACTGTCGCTGACGGTGGACTCCGTGCGTTACATCATCGGCAAACGCAAGCGCATCGGTGTCGCCTCGACCTTCCTCGGCGAGCGCATCGGCGAGGGCGAGAAGCTCAAGGTCTATGTGCAAAAGGCGCACGGCTTCGGCTTGCCGCAGGATCCGAAGACGCCGGTCATCATGATCGGTCCCGGCACCGGCATAGCGCCGTTCCGCGCCTTCCTGTTCGACCGCAAAGCGACCGGTGCGCCCGGCAAGAACTGGCTGTTCTTCGGCCACCAGCGCAGCGATTGCGACTTCTTCTACCAGGAGGAGCTCAATGCGATGAAGACCTCGGGCCTGCTCACGCGCATGTCGCTGGCCTGGTCGCGCGACGGTGAGAAGAAGTTTTACGTGCAGGACCGCATGCGCGAGGTCGGTCGCGAGTTGTGGACGTGGCTTGCCGAGGGCGCGCATCTCTACATCTGCGGCGATGCCAAGCGCATGGCCAAGGACGTCGAGCGCGCACTGGTCGACATCGTCGCCCAATTCGGAGCGCGTTCGACCGACGAAGCCGTCAGTTTTGTCGCCGAGCTCAAGAAGACCGGCCGCTTCCAGACTGACGTGTACTAAGGCGCGGCAAGGAGCACAGGCGGGCCGGTCGGTTCCGATCGCCTCGGACTTTAACGAATAAGATGCTCGGAACCCGCCCGCGAGGAGAATTTGCATCTTCGATTGGGCTTCTTAGGAGAACCCGCATCGCTATTTCCGCGGATGTCTTGCCCACCACCCGGATTGATCCTTCATAATCCCGCAAATGGGGCGTTGGAGATCGACCATGCGCGAACTATCGGCGGAAGCCAGGCTGCACTTCTACGCGCGCTCGCTCTCGCGGCGGACCGCGGCGAGCATGCATCATGCCGCGATGTACAGCGCCTTCGCCGTCATCGCGGCCATCGTGTTCGGCACGCTCTCGGTACACCCGTTCTGATCACGCCCCGCGCTTGAACGGCGCCACTTCGATTCCCGCATCCTTCAAGGCCTGACGCAGGCCGCGCGCGATGTCGACTGCTCCCGGCGTATCGCCGTGGATGCAGACCGTGTCGGTGCGCATCTTGATCACCTTGCCTGTCACCGAGACCACCGCGCCATCCTGCACCATGCGCACCACGCGGTCGGCGATGGCCTTGGCGTCGTGCAGCACCGCGCCAGGCTTCTTGCGCGAGACGAGGTTGCCGTCGTCCTCATAGGCGCGGTCGGCGAACACCTCGTGCACCATCGGCAGATTGGCGTCTTCGCCGGCCTTCACCAACTTCGAATTGGCGAGCACGACGAAAATCAGGCCGGGATCGACCGCCTTGATGCCGGCTGCGATCGCCTTCGCAGTCATGTCGTCCTCGCAGGCGACGTTGGACAGCGCGCCATGCGCCTTCACATGCGTCACCTTGTGGCCGGCGGCCGTCGCGATCGCCTGCAACGCGCCGATCTGGTAGGCGACGAGGTTCTCGATCTCGGAGGCTTTTAGCCCCGCGATCGGATGCCGGCCAAAACCGTGCAGGTCGCGATAGCCGGGATGTGCGCCGACCGAGACGCCGCGCGCCTTCGCAAGCTCGACTGTCCGGCGCATGATGTCGGGGTCGCCGGCATGAAACCCGCAGGCGACGTTGACCGAGCTCGCCAGCTCGATCATCGCAGCGTCGTTGCCCATCTCCCACGCGCCAAAACTTTCACCGAGATCGCAATTGAGATCGATCGTCTTCATGGGTAGCTCTCCGTCTCTGGTCTTCTTGTCGTTTACGGCTCGGCCGCGACCTGCCAGGTCCCGGCGTCGACGGCACTTACAGCATAACCCGCGACGTTGGCATCACTGAGCGCCTCGATGTTGAGCGCGACGGTGTCGGCAGAGCGCAGGCGATCGGGCAGGCTGCGGATGGTTTGCGCGAATTTCTTCGCCTCGTCTTGCGCCTCGGCCATGCTGACCGCCTTGAAGCGGAACGCCGTTCCTGCCGAGGTCTGCGCGAGGCGGCCGACATCGGCCGTGATCACGGTTGCGATCTTCGGGTAGCCGCCGGAGGTACCGCGGTCCATCATCAGCGCGATCGGCGCGCCGTTGCCGGGCACCTGGATGCTGCCGTTGACCGTGCCGTCGGAGACGATGTTGTGGCCGTGCAGATGCTTGATCGCGGGGCCTTCGAGCCGGTAGCCCATGCGATCGGAGGTCGCCGAGATCTTCCACACGCTGTCGAGGAACAGCGCCTTGTTGGCGTCGTCGAACTCGTCGTCCTGCGGTCCCAGCAGGACGCGGATCGGACCGCTCGATAGCTTCGGCAGTTCGATGCGCAACTCCGGCGCACCGCTTGCGGCGCTGACAGATAATTCGTCACCGGCCTGGAGCGGGCGCGGGTAGGGGCTGCCGAGGCCGGCGCGGGCGTTGACCGCGAGACTGCCAAATATCGGCTCGCCCTTGATCCCGCCTTCGATCGCCAGATAGGTGAACGCACCGCCGCGAGCAAAACCCAGCGTCAGCGTCTCGCCGTCCTTCAGCGTCACCGATATGTCCATGGCGACCGGACTGCCGGCGATGTCCACATTGCGCGGCGCGCCTGAAATTGCGACGCGCACGGTGCCGTCGCGGGCGGTGAACGAGGCGCCGAACGGGCCGACTTCGACAACGGCGGCGAACGGTTCGTTGCCGACAAGCGTGTTCGCTGCCGCGAGCGACAGGCGGTCCATCGCTCCGCTGACCGTCAGGCCATAGCGTTGCGCTCCGTGGCGTCCGCCATCCTGGATGGAGCTTGCAGGCCCGATGCTGGCGATCACAAGCCGGCTCATGCGACCGCCTGCTCGGCAATGATCTCGCCGGCCTCGGCGGCGCGATCCTGTTCCTCGAACGTCTTATGGTCGATTGCGAAAAACGTCACGCGATCGCCGGGTTCGGTGAGGAAGGTCGGATTGCGGTGGAGCTGATAGGTCCGCACCGGTGTGCGGCCGAGCAGGTGCCAGCCGCTGGGCGCAGCCAGGCACTGGATTCCGGCCTGGATACCGCCGATCGAGATCGTGCCGGCCGGCGTCAGCAGCCGCGGATTCTGTCGCCGCGACATTTGCAGGGATTTGTCGAGGCCGCTGAGATAGGACCAGCCCGGCGTGAAGCCGATCATGGCAACCTTATAGTCGCCGGCAACGTGGCGGGCGACGATGTCGTCGGGCGTGGTGTTCAGCGCCTTCGCGACATCCTCGAGGTCAATGCCGTGCACGCCGCCATAGGCGACGGGAATGCGCCAGCGGCGCGCCCTGGTGGCCGGCGGCAACGGTTGGCTGGCGAGCGCGAGCAGCTTTTCGCCGAGTGCGTCGAAGCCGATCTTGCCGGGATCGTAATGCACCAGCAGCGAGCGATAGGTTGGCACGGACTCGGTGATGCCATCGATCGGGCTTGCTGCGAGCGCCTTGTCGAGCGCCAGCACGCGCTGGTTGGCGTCGTCGTCGATGGTACGGCTGAACTCGACCGTGACGGCGCTGTCGCCACTGGGCAAAAGGCGGGGCGGGGGAAGCGTCGCGGACATGGGCTGTCGAAATCGGGCTTCTGGAGATACGCGGGCTCGGCCTTGAGTTCCGCTTGTCCCTGCTTCGCGTAAATGCGCCCCCAAGTCCAATAAATTAATGCAGGGGAAGACGATAAAGCCTTGTTATCGCGACGCATAACAGCGCTGCGGCCCTGCATGATTGGTACCTTCTTGGCCCTTGACGGCACGCCCGCACCTCGCAAGATGCGCGCGTTCATTCCCGCCCATCCGGAGCTCGTCTGTTTCCATGTCGCTGTCCCCCGAAGCCCGCAAGACCCTCGCCGGCATCACCACTGCCACCATCACCACGGTCCTGCTGAAGAAGGGCCTGCGCAACATCTGGATGCGCGGCGCGCGTCCGCTGCGCCCGGGTCTGCCGCGCCTGGTGGGACCGGCCTTCACGCTGCGCTTCGTGCCGGCGCGCGAGGATCTGGCGACGCCGGAATCCTGGTCGTCGCCGATCTCGACCCGCACCGCGATCGAAGCAATGCCGGAGGGCTGCATCGCCGTGGTCGACGCCATGGGGATCACCGATGCCGGCATCTTCGGCGACATCCTGTGCGCGCGCATGATGAAGCGCGGCGTCACAGCACTCGTCACCGACGGCGTCGTGCGTGACGTCGAGGGCGTGCTCGGCACCAACCTGCCGGTCTGGTGCGACGGCTATGCCGCGCCGCCGTCGGTTGCCGGCCTGACCTTCGTCGGCTGGGGCGAACCGATCGGCTGCGGCGGCGTTGCGGTATTCCCGAATGACATCGTGGTCGCCGACCAGGACGGCTGCGTGCTGATCCCGCAGGCGATGCTCGAACACGTGCTCAATGAGAGTGTCGAGCAGGAGCGGATGGAAGCCTGGATCGTCAACGAGGTGAACAACGGCGCGGTGCTCCCGGGCCTCTATCCCATGAACGCCGAGACCAAGGCGCGCTACGCCGCAAGCAAGAAGTAACAGACAGCAAGAGAGGTTACCCCATGGAGATCACTGTCGCAGGCACGCGGCCGACCCGCCGCGCGCCCAAGGAACACTTCACCGGCACGGTCCTTCAGGACCCCGTGATCATGGCGCCCGCGCCGGCGCGGCTGAACTGCTCGCGCGTGTCGTTCGAGCCGGGCGCGCGCACCAACTGGCATCACCATCCGCTCGGTCAGACGCTCTACGTGATTTCGGGAGTCGGCCGGGTCCAGTCCAAGGGCGGGCCCATCAGGGAAATACGCCCTGGTGACACCGTCTGGATTCCGCCGGGCGAGTTGCACTGGCACGGCGCCACGCCGACCAACGGCATGACCCACATCGCCATGCAGGAAGCGCTCGACGGCGTGTTCTCGACCTGGCTGGAGCCGGTGACCGACGCGGAATATGGGGCGGCGGTCGGCTGACTCTCGTGCCCCGGAACAAGACGCATCGCGTACCGCGATGCGTCGCTGCTCGTCCGGGACACGGCACTTTACATCCTTTCCGCCGTCCACGTGCCCGTGCACATGGTGCCGCGCCAGGTGCCGGAGCCTGAGGTGCCGCTGAGCCGGCCGAAGCCGACGGCGCGCTTGATGCCGGTGCTCAAGGTGACATTGATGCGGCCGGCATCCGCGACGCGGCCGGACGCCGTCACTGCGGCGCTGCTCGACGCGATCTGACCATTGTTGATGCCGATCGAGACGGTCGAGCCGTTACCGCAGGTCTCGCTCGACGATGAGATACGGACATTCCATGCGCCGTCGAAAGTGCTAGCGCGGGCCTGAGCGGCCGGTAACGCGATGACAATGATTGTGGCGAAGAGAGCCTTGCGAAATCCGTTCATGACACGCCCCTAGGTTTGATCATGCGGGGATCGTGACATGGACGCGGAAACGGCGATGTGAGGGCTGTCACGCGCGCGACGGGCTCTGTGACGTCGCGCACGTCGCAAACGACTTGGCGGACAAAAGCAAAGGGGCCCGCGTTGCGGGTCCCTTTGTCTCGGTCAGAGTGTCGTCTCGACGTCAGTTCAGACGCGTCCAGGTCTGGCCGCCGCAGAACATGCCGCCGAAGGCGCAGCCCTGCACGCGCAGCCGATCGGTGCCCTTCAGCGCGATGGTTGAATCGTAGGTCGAGCCGGAGTTCGGATCGAGGATGCGGCCGGACCATTTCTGGTCCTTGTTCTGATCCTTGCCGGGCTTCATGTTGATCAGGACCTGCTCGCCGTTCTGGTTCGATTTCGAATCTACCGAATAGCCGCAGAGATTGTTGCCGCATTGCTCGATCCGGATCTTGCCTTCCTTCTCCTCGGTGAGCCAGACGCCGAGCGGTGAATTGAGATCGCGCGCGGCCGCGGGAGCCGGCGGCGCGACGGCAGCCGACTGAACGGGGGCAGGCGCAGGCGCCGGGACGGGAGGCGGAGCCGGAGGCGCGGCTGCGACCGTCGGGGCTGGCGGTGGAGGCGGTGCGGGCGGTACTGCGGCCATCGTCGGAGCAGCACTCGGGGCCGGCTGAGGCGGCGGCACAAGCGCGTCTTCGGCCGGAGCATTGTTAGCTGTGGTGGCCGGAGGCGCCGGCGGGGCAGGAGGCGCCACGGGAGCCTGGACAGGGGCCTGCTCGGCCGCCGGAGGTGCTACGACAGGCGCGGGTACCGGCGCCGGATTTGCCGGCGGCTGCGGATCGGCCTTGGCTTGTTGCGGTGCCTGCGGGTCCGCTTTAGGAGCCCCCTTGGCGTCGGTCTTGGTCTTCTTTGCCTTGCCCTGCCCGGTGTTGTCATAGACGCCGGGAATTTGCACCGTGCCGCGGTCGGGATCGATGCGGATGGTGCGCCCGCCATAGTCGAAGGTGTACTGCGCCTGCGCAGCGGTGCTCGCCAAAAGGAATGCGGCCGTGGCCAACAGCTTCCTCATTTCCGTCTCCTGAAACAGGTGGTCCCCGCACCGACGCTTACGCCCCGGTGCGATCGCAAAAAGTGATCTAGATCACTGTCACCGTATGAGTCGTGCTCCGGCTGTTCCGGGTTCAATAACACCGGAGCCGGTCCAAAGTTTGGCCGGGGCAAGCGACAGGTGGACGCGCCCTAGTCGAACCAGGCGGCGTAGATCTTCTTGTAGCTGCCGTCCTCCGTGGCGATGTGCAGCCATTGGTCGACAAACGCCTTCAGCGCCATGTCGCGCTGGAGCCAATAGGCCTTCTCGGAGAAATCGAACGGCTTTTCGGGATGCACCGCGCAGAGCACGCCAGAATGCTGCTTCTGCTGGTAGCGCGTCTCGGAGGCGTCCGTCATCATCAGGTCGGCATTGCCCTTGGCGATCTCATCGAAGATCACGGTATTGTCGGGGAAGACGGTGATGTCGGCGTCCTTGATGTTGGCACGCGCAAAGCGCTCATTGGTGCCGCCGGGATTGACAATCACACGGGTGCCCTTCTTGTCGATGTCGGTGATGCTCTGGTATTGGCCGACATCGGCACAGCGCGCGATCGGCGTCTTGCCCTCGCGCATGATGGCCGTGGAGAAAAAGCCCTTCTTCTGCCGGTCGAGCGTGACCGAGATGCCGCCCATGGCGATGTCGAATTGGTCAGCCTCGAAATCCTTCATCAGCTTTGGCCAGGCTGTCGGCACGAATTCGACCTTGACGCCGAGCGCCTTGCCGAGTGCCTCGGCCATATCGACGTCGAAGCCGCTGAACTGCTGCGTCGTCTTGTCGAGATAGGTGAAGGGCTTGTAATCGCCGGTCATGCCGACGCGCAAAGTGCCGCGCTTGACGATCTCGTCGAGGCGGGAGGGCGCCGCCTGCTGTGCGTGGGCCGAAATGTTTGCCAGCAGGACCACGGCCAAAGCCGCCAAAATTCGAATGGTCATCCGAACGATCATCTCTTTTCCACCGATGCCCGAGCTGTCATTGTGCCGCTCTTGAGGCTTGGATCTAGACCAGATGCCCGTCGCTGGCGAGGCGGAATTGAAGGGAATTTTGAAGTGACGATCTCGATGTATGACGCCTCGGTCGGCGTCTTCGTGCCTTACTTGCGCAACCTGTCCGCACTGCTCGACAAGGGCGTTGCCTATGCCGAAATCCGGAAATTCAATCCGTCCGTCCTGCTCGGCATGCGCATGTCACCAGACATGTACGATCTGGCGCAGCAGATCGGCGAGGCCTGCCGCCATGCCGCGGTCGCTTCGGCCTTGCTGGCCGAGCGCGAGCCGGTGACGCTGCCGGTGCTGGAGCACGACATGGCCGGGCTTCAGGCCCGCATTGCCACGTCAATCGAGTTCATCGAAAGCCTGCCGCGCGCGGAGATCGACGCCGCGGCGGACCGGAATGTCTTCTTCAAGCTGAAAAACGGCACCGAGTTGCCGTTCACCGGACGGACGCTGCTGCTGACCTTCAGCGTCCCGCAGTTCTTCTTTCACGTGACGACGACCTACGACCTCTTGCGGCACGCAGGTGTCGAGCTCGTGAAGAAGGATTATCTCGGACGACGATAAGCCTAGGCTTCGCCCTTGCGCTCGTAGTCGGCGAGCGAGCTGCGGCCGGCGATCTCGCTGCGCAGCTCTTCGAAGCGCCGATGTGCCTCGTCCTCGTGCACGTCGACGAAATGCACGGCAGCCTCGCTGGTCATCGGGCCGCTGATCACGGGCACAGACTGCTCGCCGATGGTTTCGTGGACGTAGAACTGGCTGTCGTCGCCGCGATGGACCGTCCATTTCAGACGGATCGCCACCATCGGCCCCGGACCGACCTTGCTGTAGCCGTCGGCATCGGTGTGCTCCGGCACCAGCGGCTGCTCCTCGACCACCGGATGCTCATCGACCATCGGGTGCTCGTCGGCGACCACATGCTCACCAGCAACCACCATTTCTGTTACGGTCACGGTCTCGGTCTCGGTCTCGCGCACGACGAGGACGGGCTCGGGGTGCTCCAAAATGCTGGCGATGGTCGCCAGCGTGTGGTCGGTCGGGTCGATCTCTGACAAGGGTTCATCCTCCAGCTCGACGCGGCCGGCAAGTCTGTCCCACTGCCGCCGCGGCCGGACCTATTACGCGGGTTTGATTAAGGCTGAGTGAGGGCTCGATCTGCACCAAAATGGGACGCATTCTGGCGTTCCGAAGGCGGGCGGGTTGGCCGCCCGCCCCGGAGGTCGGCTCAGCCCAGGACGTCCTGGTTGATGATGTTCTGCCTGATGGGATCGCCGTCCAGCACACTCAGAATATTGCGCGCGGTCTGCTCGCTCATGCGACTCACCGCCTCGACCGTGACACCGGCGACATGCGGGGCCATGATCACGTTAGGCAGCGCAAACAGCGCATTGCTCACCGGCGGCGGTTCGACCTCGAACACGTCGATGCCGGCGCCGGCGATCTTGCCCGAGACCAGGGCGTCGTACAGCGCGGCCTCCTTCACGATGCCGCCGCGAGCGGTGTTGATGAGATAGGATTTCGGCTTCATCCGGCCGATCCGTGCTGCGTCGAACAGGCCGACTGTTTCCGGCGTCTTCGGGCAGTGGATGGTGACGAAATCGGCGTGAGGCAGCGCCGCGTCGAGATCGGCGACGGGCTCGCAGCCGGCCGCTTTGATATCTGCGGCAGGTTTGTAGGGATCGTAGACCCGCACGTTCATGTCCATCGCCAGGCAACGCTTGGCGGTGCGGGTGCCGATCCGGCCGAAGCCGATGACGAGGACGGTCTTGCCGTAGAGATCGAACGGCAGCATGCCGAGCCGGTCGGCCCATTTGCCGTCCTTGACGCAGGCGTGCATCTCCTGCGCGCGTTTTGCCAGCGTCAGCATCATGAACAACGCCTGCTCTGCGACCGAAGGCGAGTTCGCGCTGCCCGCGACCATCAGCGGCACCTTGCGGCGGGAGAGGGCGGGAACGTCGACGGCATCGTAGCCGACGCCGATCCGCGTCACCACTTTCATATCCTTCGACGCTTCGAGTTCAGTCTCGCCGAAGGCGGTGGCACCAAGCGCCACGCCATGGACCGGCGCATGGTTCTTCAGCAAGGCCTCGAAGTCCTTGGCGGAGATCAGGTTCGGAAACTCGATGAGTTCGATGTCATCTCGCTGGGTGAGGAGGGCGCGCGCACCTTGCGACAAAGTTTGTGTAACGAAAATCTTCTTCTTGTTGGTCGACATCGCTCCCCGCCTGCTCGCGTTTCCAAAACCGGCGTCACAACACGACGCCGGTCTCTTCGTTTAGCAGGTGCATATTGTTGAGGTCCATCGCCAAACGCATGGGAGCCCCGTCTGCAGCGCCGGCATTGGGATCGACGCGGCCGCAGACGGGCGTACCCTCGAGCCCGAAATAGACCAGGGTCTCCATGCCCATCGGCTCGGTGACGTCGAGCACGGTGTCGAAGGTTTCGACGCCCGGCCCAAGATGCGCATGCGACTCGGTGAGATGCTCAGGCCGGATGCCGAGCAGGAGCTTTTCGGTGCGCGGCAATGCGTTGTAGCGCGTGGCACGGGCCGGCGGCAGCGCGAAGGCGATGCGGTCGGTCAGGCGGATCTGGAGCGCGCCGCCGGCATCCTCCAGCCGGCACGGGAGGAAGTTCATCGCGGGCGAGCCGATGAAGCCCGCGACGAAGCGCGTCGCCGGCTTGTGGTAGAGCTCGTTCGGCGTGCCGATCTGCTCGATGCGGCCCTTGTTCATCACCACCACGCGATCGGCCAGCGTCATCGCCTCGACCTGGTCGTGGGTGACGTAGACCGTGGTGGTTCGTACCTTCTGGTGTACCTTCTTGATCTCGATCCGCATCTGCACGCGCAGCTTGGCATCGAGATTGGACAGCGGCTCGTCGAACAGGAAGACCTTTGGATTACGCACGATGGCCCGCCCCATGGCGACGCGCTGGCGCTGGCCGCCGGAGAGCTGCTTCGGTTTGCGGTCGATCAGGTCGGTGATGTCGAGGAGGCGGGCGGCTTCCGTCACCCGCGCCTTGATCTCGGCCTTGGGATAGTGCTTCAGGCGCAGCCCGAACGACATGTTCTCCGCGACAGTCATGTGCGGGTAGAGCGCGTAGTTCTGGAACACCATCGCAATGTCGCGGTCCTTCGGCGGCACGTCGTTGACGACGTCGCCGCCGATCATGATGTCGCCGTCGGTGATGTCCTCCAGGCCTGCGATCATGCGCAGCGTCGTCGACTTGCCGCATCCGGAGGGGCCGACGAGCACGATGAACTCGTGGTCGGAGATGTCGAGATCGATGCCGCGCACGGCCTCGACGTCGTCGTAACGCTTGATCACCTTGCGCAGGGAAACGTCGGCCATTGCAGTTCAACCCCTCGTTCTCAACCCTTCGTCGCGCCGGCGGTCAGGCCGGCAATGTAATAGTCCATCAGGAAGGCGTAGATGACCAGCGGCGGGGCTGCGCCGAGCAGCGCACCGGTCATGATCTGTCCCCAGTTGAAGACGTCGCCCTTGATCAGTGTGGTGGTGATACCGACCGGCAGCACGAGCTGGTCGATGGATGTCGTGAACACCAGGGGATAGAGGAACTGCGCCCAGGACACGGTGAAGGCGAAGATGGTCGCGGCGATCAGGCCGGGCAGGGCTACCGGGATGAAAATCCGCGTCAGGGTCTGGAGCCAGGAGGCGCCGTCGATGAGGGCAGCCTCGTCCAACTCCTTCGGGATCGAGGCGAAATAACCGATCATGATCCAGGTGCAGAACGGCACGGTCAGGGTCGGATAGATGAAGACAAGCACGTACCAGCGGTTGAGCAGAGTGATGCCGGTGAAGTCCTGGACCACCGCGAGCATCTTGAACAAGGGAATGAACAGGAGGCTGTCCGGGATCAAATAGGTGAGAAAGACGCCGGTCGCGAGCGTCGCCGAGCCCCAGAACTTCATCCGCGCCAATGCAAACGCCGCCGGAATGCTGATCAGCATCGTCACGATCACGACCACGATCGAAATCATCGACGAATTCCAGAAGAACCGCAGAAACTGGTTCGAGGTCAACAGCTCGACATAGTTCGACAGAGTCGGATGAAAGACCCACCACGGATTGGTGGCGGCCGAGATCTCCGCGCTGCTCTTGAGCGAGGTGATCAGCATATAGACCGGCGGGATCAGGAAGAAGATCGCAAACAGCACCAGGAAGAAGTAGGACCAGCGCAGCGCCCAGGTGCGGTCGCGGCTCATGCTTCGCAGCTTGACCTTACGCGTCGGTCCGGTCTTGTCGATCGCGAGCGTGCTCATCAGGCTTCGTTCCCACGTTTGTTGACATCGCGCAGGATGAAGACCGCTGCGACGGCGAGGATCGGCACCATGAACAGCGAGACGCAGGCGCCAAGCGGAATGTCGCTGCTCTGGATGCCGACCTGGAATGCCCAGGTGGCGAACAGATGCGTCCGGTCCAGCGGACCGCCGGAGGTGAGGATACGTACGATGTCGAAATTGGCGAAAGTGACGATCAGCGAGAACAGCGTGGTGATGGCGATGATGTTGCGCATCATCGGCAAGGTGATGTGCCAGATCTTCTGCCACCAATTGGCGCCGTCGATCGCTGCGGCTTCATAGAGCTGGTCAGGCACGGATTTCAGCGCGGCCAGATACATGATCAGGAAGAATGGCGCGCCGTACCAGACGTTGACGAGGATGACGGAGAAACGTGCCCAGAAGGTGTCACCGAGCCACGGGATCGGACCGATGCCGAAGAACGAGAGCGTATAGTTGAAGGCGCTGTAGGAGGGATCGAACAGCCACAGCCATGCCAGCGTGCTCATCGCCGGCGGGATCACCCAGGGCACCAGCAGCATGCCGCGCCATTTACGTTGCTTTTTGCCCGGAATGTTGTGGACGAAATGCGCGACGATGAAGCCGATCAGCGCTTTGAAGACCACGGCGGTAATCGCAAAGATGCAAGACTGTCTCACCACCATCCAGAACGTTTCGCGTTTGAACAGGAAGGTGAAATTGCTGAGGCCGACGAACTTCGTCATCGCCTTGTTCAGCGTCGCCAGGTAGACCGAATAGAAGGCGGGATAGAGCACGAGCAGGGCGATCAGGAGGATCAGCGGCAGCGTCAGGAAGAACGCTACGGTCGATTTCCGTCCCATTGCATTGCGCAGGCTCGCCCGTTTGCGCGGGCTCGCAGCACGAGCGAGACGGCCTTGCTCAACGACGACATCGGCCATGACGTTAGCCTCTTTGCAGGACATGTAGCAGGACATGTTGAATGGCGAAGCCGGCGCAGCCGTCGGCTTCATTCGGCAAGCGGATCGAGCGAGGGGTGCCCCGGCGGCTCACGCGCGAAGCGTGAACCGCCATGGCACATACCCGTCTCAGGTCCGCATGAAGCCCTCGCACTCACCCTCCGCCCAGGCGAGCGCCGTTTCCAACTTCTCTCCTTGCGCAAAGCGCAGCGCCATTTTGGTCAGCGTTGCCTGGAAGTAGATCTGCTGGGCGATCTTCGGCGGCGCTGGAGACGCGGCGATCGACATCGTCTGCTGCTTGTAGGGATCCGGATAGTGGAACAGCGTGCCCTTCGGCGGCCCTTCCTCGGCCCAGGTTTTGAACTTCGTCATGTTCGCGTAGGCCGGGAGATCGTACCCGCCGCTCGCCGCGACGAACTTCTCGATCGCCGCTGGCGAGGACAGGTGAACGAGCAAGCTCTTGGCCGCTTCCTTGTTCTTGCCAAAGGCCCAGACGCCCCAGAAGTAGGGCAGGAAGGGCGCAAAACGTCCCTTCGGACCGGACGGGAAGCCGTGCGTCCAGCACTGTTCGGCGACTTGCGGTGCGTCGCGCTTGGCGACCGCCCAGGCACTCGGCGGATTCAGGATCATCGCCCCGCGGCCCGAGATCAGCCATTTGTTGTTGGAGGCATCATCCCAAGACGGTGCGTCGGTGGGCAGAACGGCGATCAGCTTCTTGTAGAATTCGAGCGCCTGTCTGACCGCGTCGGTCTTGACGGTGATATCGCCCTTGGCGTTGACCAGCTCGGCGCCGAATGACTGGAAGATCGCGCCCGCGGTGTCGACGCTATCGGTGGTCTCGCCGAGACCGATGCCGAAGGGGAAGCCCGCCTTGTGGCAGGCCTCGGCCGCCTTCAGGAAGGTCTCCATGGTCCAGTTGTCCGCCTTTGGCGGACTGCCGGCCGGATACATCTCCTGCACGTCGATGCCGGCGTGCTTCTTCATCAGATCTATGCGGGAGCAGGGGCCCTTGATCTGGCTTCCCGGTGTCGCAGGCACTGCCAGCCATTTGCCGCCCGACTGTCCGAGATATTTGACGGTGCCGTTCACCTCGCCGTTCTGCTTGATGAGCGGCTCCATGACGTCGTTGAGCGGCTCGAGATTCTCCGAATAGGCGTGTGGCCACCAGCTCGGCATCTGGAGAATGTCGTGACCGGACTTGGCCTGGGCTTCGGCCGCCGCGGTCAACTCGATCTTCTTGTTGTTGCTGGTGATGTAGTCGATCGAGACTTCGACCTTCTCCTTCTCGCCCCATTCCTTGACGAGGGCGGTGGAGGCATCGTTGGCGCCGGGCACCCAGTGGTCCCAGAAGCCGATCGAGAGCTTGCCGGCGGCGTAAGCGCCTCGGACATAGGGCGCGGTGATCAGCGCCGCAGAGGACATTGCAGTGGCAGCCACAAATTGACGTCGCGTCAGTGTCTTGCGTGACATCTCGTTTCCTCGCTTGGGTGTTTATTGTTCTGGTGTTTCCTCTGAACTCTTCCGAGTTTTGCTTTTGATTTTCTTGTTGGGAGTTTCTTGTTGATCGTTTTTGCAGATTGGTAGCGCGATCAGATCATGATTGATCGCGTCTGTCGAGAAAACCGGACGGCTTGCGCCTAGAACTAACGTTGTGCCCCGGGAAGGTGGGATTGCCTTCGGTGTCGCGCGCCGGCCATGAACCGCGGTCGGTCGTTTTGCGACGCACACTTTGCGCCGCCCCGCCGCAGCGACATGTGCGCAATTACGCCGCAGTTTCCAACGAGCCTGCATAAGCGCCTCGCGCCAAACACTTTTCGGGCGTGGATAGCATTTGTCGGCGCCTAGACCTCGAAGCGGTGAAAACGATAGAGTTGCAACTGGCGGGTGGCTTCCACCCCGACAGGCCAATCAGATCGACCATGGAGACCAGAATGAAAAACCCGGCGCCGCCCGCGCGGCTTTACCTGCGACGATGGTTCGCGCTGGGGGCCGTTTTCGTGTTGCTGCTCGGCGCAGCCGCGGTCGCGAATGCACAAGGCCTGGTCAAAGGCGTTCAGGATGGGGCCGCGGCCGGCAACAAGGCAGCGGGCCCCGTCGGGGGCGTGCTGGGCGGTGCGATCGGCGGCGTGGTCGGCGTCTTCACCGGCGTGCTCGGCGTCAACAACAATAACGGCAATCAGGCGCCGCCGGCCGCCAAGGATTCTAACAAGGACGCCAGCAAGGACTCTAAGCAGCCCGGCGCCGGCAAGGACAAGGATGCCAAGAGCGGCAAGGCGGGCAAGGGCGCCAAGGCGAGCAAGGAAGCCAAGAATGCGCCGCAGGACAATAAGGACGTCCCCGTCCTCACCCAGACCGGCGCGCCGCAACAGACCGCCGAGCAAATCGTTGCCAACAGCGATTCATATATCGAGCGGATCAAGACGGAACTGAACCTCACGCCCGATCAGGAGAAGCACTGGTTCGGCTTCTCGAGCGCCATGCACTACCTGGGGCACAATGGTGCGGAGCGGCTCAACCTGCGGGTTACCCGGGCCAAGCGGGATCCGCCGGACGACATCATCGAGCAGATGCGCAACGAGTCGCAGTTCCTGATCGATCGCGCTGCCGACCAGCGCAACGTCGCCGACGCTGCCGAGCCACTCTACTCGAGCCTCGATGACAAGCAGAAGCAGGTCTTCATACAGGAGATGGTGCACCTTAGCCACGAACGAGGATTGGATTGATCAAGTTGAATCGGATCGGGCGCGCCTGAATTAACGGCGCCCGCCACGAATTCGTGAATCCTCTCCGCAATTCGGTTATGCTTAGCTTCGTAAGCTGATTGCGGGGTTTAAATGGCGGACGCACTCTCCGTTTTCCTGGTCGAAGACGAGGCGTTGATCCGGATGATGATGGCGGACATGGTGGAGGAACTCGGCCACCACGTCGTCGCGGAAGCCGACAATGTCCGGGATGCCAGCGCTTACGCCATGACCGCGCAGTACGATCTGGCGATTCTCGACATCAACCTCAAGGGCGTCTACGTCGATCCCGTGGCCGACCTGATCGAGCGCCGCGGGAAGCCGTTTCTGTTTGCCACGGGCTACGGGCCGGAACTGCTGCCGTCCTTGCTCCGGCGTCGGCCGATCCTGCGCAAGCCGATTGGGATCGATCAGCTCAAGGCGATGATCGATTCGATGTTTCCGGAAGCGGGAGCGAAGACGCCGCACTGAGCGACGGCGAAAATAGCCGCCCATCAAGGGCGGCCATTTTGCGACGGAATTCGTCGCGGTCTCACATCAGGCCGGCGCCAAGATCGATGCCGCGCGCCATCAGGCCGAACGAGGCGACGAGGCCTGTGCAGCAGAACAGCAAGATGGTCTTGAAAGAAGAATCGGTCAAACGCGTTTCGATGGTGGCCGGCATCGCGGCGATCGAAATCATGCTCATGTTCATTCCCCCCCTTTGTTGCCCCTGAATTGCATCAGGTGAGGGAAGCCTTAGAGCAAAAAGTTTGACGCGAGCTTTCGATGCATCGTTAACGGAATCGCAATCGGTCCCGCGTCTGCGCGCGCCGTAACAAGATCACGCCTCAGTGGCGCCCGTTCTTCAGCACCGTGGCGATGGTGTGGGCTGTCATGGCCGCGCGGTCCGAAGCCCGCTGGGCAGCAAGCCGATCCCGCGCCTTTTCCTCGATCAAAAGCTCGATCAGGGCCAGCCGCTTGCCGTCGTCGTCCGCCTCGATTAGCAGGCGGTGATAGCGGTGATAGTCGAAACCAAAATCCTGCTTACGCATGTCACGCCCCCGCAACTACGCCACACACAACGCCGAATTGTTTCTGATCCGAAACATGCACGCAAGCGCCATCCCGCATGGAACCGCGCGTTCGGTGCAATGAGCTGTGAATTACTGGAACTCGTATGAGATCTTAAGGCTGGTTGTGCTCGGCAAACATCTTCAGGCCGACGAAACTCGCGTCAGGCTTCGTGACCAGCCTGGTCGGGATGTTGCGTAGATAGTCCTGGAAGCGCCCCTTGGCTTCGAAGCGCGCCCGGAACGCGGAAGCTGCAAGGAAATCCGGAAAACGCGGCACGATTCCGCCGGCGATATAGACACCGCCACGGGCGCCGAAGGTCACTGCGAGATTGCCGGCGACTGAGCCGAGAATGGCGCAAAACATCCCCAGGGTCGCGCGGCTGAGTTCGCAACTGCCTTCCAGGGCCGCCTTGGTAATGGCGGCAGCATCGCGATGCGGCACCCGAGCGCCTTCAACTTCGGACAGCGCTTCGTAGAGGCTTTGCAGGCCGGAGCCGGACAGTGCACCGCGCTCGATGGAGACATGGCCGAGGCGTCGGCGCATGGACGCGATCACGCGTTCCTCGTGCTCGTTCTCCGCCGGCAGAGTCGCGTGGCCGGCCTCGGTGACGACGGCCAGCCGTGCGCCATGGCGCTCGACCAAACAGGAGACGCCAAAGCCGGTTCCAGGCCCGACCACCAGCAACGGCTCTCCGGGAAGGCCATCCTGTCCGCCGAGCGGGATCAGGTCGGCGGGCTGCAGGGCAGGCAGGGACCAGGCCACCACCTCGAAATCGTTGAGAACGTGAACGCTGCCGAAGCCAAGGGCCGGCTGGAGCTCGTTGCCGTCGATGACCCACGGACTGTTGGTCATGACGCAGCGATTGTTGGTCACCGGACCCGCCACGGCCAGCACGGCCCTTTGGGGCGGTTCGCCGCCGGACCGGCGCCCGAGTACATCGACAATGGCTTCCCTGACGGTCGGGAAGTCTGCCACCTTCACATAGTCGATCGGTCCGGTCTGATTGCCCTGACTGAGCGCGAAGCGCGCATTGGTGCCGCCGATATCGGCGAGAAGAATCGGTCCTGTCTTGCCGATGGTCATGTCCATATGGCTGCCGCGGCCTTGCCGGCTGCGGGAACCTCTTCCTCCGTTCTATCGGATCGCAAGATGCGAACGGCTTTCAGAATCCGTCCTCGGGTGGATCTAGTCAACACGCACGAGGCCAAACCGTTGCATCCCTTGGGAATGACGGCGGCCATTCGCGCAGATCGCCGCACCTTGCGGTAGTTGCCGGGAAGATCGACATTGGAGGAGCGTTCGGCGCCGGTCGCGCGGGACGGCTTGAAATGGACCTTGCGATGAAGATTTCCGACCGCGACGTGCTGCTGGTGATCGACGTGCAGAACGATTTCTGCACCGGCGGGGCGCTCGCCGTTCCCAGCGGCGAGAAGGTGGTGCCCGCCATCAATCGAATCGCCCAAAAATTCGCCAATGTGGTGCTGACCCAGGACTGGCATCCCCGGGATCATGTCTCCTTTGCTTCGAACCATGCGGGCAGGCAGCCGTTCCAGACCATCGCGCTTGACTACGGCGCCCAGGTGCTGTGGCCGAGCCATTGCGTGCAGGGCACCGCGGGCGCCGAATTTCATCGCGATCTCGACGTCACCCGCGCGAGTCTGGTGGTGCGGAAGGGGTTTCGGCGCGGCATCGATTCCTATTCGGCGCTGTTCGAGAACGACAAGAAAACACCGACCGGCCTGCTCGGATATTTGCGCGAACGCGAGTTGAACACCGTCTTCGTCTCCGGCCTCGCGCTCGACTTCTGCGTCCGCTTTTCGGCGGAGGATGCCCGCGAGGCGGGGTTCGATGTCGCCGTCATCGAGGATGCCTGCTGTGGCATCGACCTCGACGGCTCGATGGGCGCAACCCATCAGAGTTTTCGGGAGCGCGGCATTCCGGTCATCGGCCTCGAGGCATTCCTGTGAGAACGGTGACGTAGCCATGGCGGAGAAGACCGGCAAACAGCTGCGCGCGCCGGGGCAGGTCCCGGGTGACCCGGTGCTGTGGCCGTTCGCAGCGGCTCAGCTCGCCATGGACGCCTGGTTCGGATGGCTTGAGCGCGGTCCGCCGGAGCAGGCCGACAGCAGCCTGCCGTGGACCACGGCCAACTCCGTTGCTCTGGAGCTCGCGACCATGCGCTTGCGCGATTGCACGCGGACGCGATCCGGCCAGCCGGCGCTGGTTTGCGCGCCCTACGCGCTGCATCGGGCCCTGATTGCCGACTTCGCACCCGGCCACAGCGTGGTGCAGTCCCTGCAAAATGGCGGCATCGACCGGATCTATCTCGCCGACTGGCGGTCAGCCACGCCCGAGATGCGCTATCTCTCGATCGACTGCTATCTCGGCGATCTCAACGTCGCCATCGACGAGATCGGCGCGCCGGTCGATCTCGTCGGCCTGTGCCAGGGCGGCTGGCTGTCGCTGCTCTATGCGGCGCGCTTTCCCGCCAAGGTGCGGCGGCTGGTCCTGGTCGGCGCGCCGGTCGACCTCTCGATCGAGTCCAGGCTGTCGCAGCTCGCCCGCGACGCTCCCGAAATGGTCTATGACCAGCTCGTCGCACGGGGCGGCGGTAATGTCAGCGGCGAGGAGATGCTGCGTGTCTGGTCCAAGGCGCCAACCCGCGACGACATCGCCGCGGCGTTGCAGGTGGACCTTGCGGCTGAGGGGAGCGCAACGCTGCTCGCGCGGTTCGAGCGCTGGAACGCCGAGACGCTCAATCTGCCCGGCGCTTATTATCTCGAGATCGTCAACCGGATTTTCCGGGAGAACCGGATCGCGAACGGGCAATTCACGGCGCTCGGCCGCGTGATTGATCTGAAGCACGTCAAGGCGCCGGTCTTCCTGCTGGCCGGGCTCGATGACGACGTCGTGCCGGCCGCGCAGGCGCTCGCCACCGCCGGTTTGCTCGGCACGCCACCGGCCTTCGTTGCGGCGGCCTCCGAACCCAGCAACCACCTCGGCCTGTTCATGGGCGCGCGAACCCACGCCCATGCCTGGCCGCAGATCGCCGAGTGGCTACGCGGCGATCTGTCCAACGTGCTGGCCCGTAGCGCCTGATCCGGCCAAGGGGCGTGCCGGCGCAGCTGCAAATCCGTTATGCATGACGGTGGATGGCCTGCACGAAGTCACGTCGATGGGTTAAATAGAGCCGGAGCAGGCGGCGTCCGGACGACGCCTCTCGATGCCGGAAGACATCAAAGGTGCTGAGCTCGATGAGTTTCCACTCGATCTATGCCCACGGATTTGCGCGCGTGGCGGCCTGCGTCACCACCTCGCATGTGGCGGATCCCTCGGCCAACGCAAAGGCCATCATGGTGGCCGCGCAGGACTGCCACAAGCAGTCGGTGGCGGTTGCCGTGTTTCCCGAGCTTTGCCTGTCCGGCTATGCGATCGAAGACCTGGTCAAGCAGGATCCGCTGCTCGATGCGGTCGAGCGCGGACTTGCCGCGATCGTCGAAGCCTCCTCGGCGCTGATGACCGCGCTGATCGTCGGCGCGCCGCTGCGCCATGGTCATCGCATCTACAATTGCGCCGTCGTCGTTCATCGCGGCAACGTGCTTGGCGTCGTACCCAAGACTTACCTGCCGACCTATCGCGAGTTTTACGAGGGGCGGCATTTCGCCTCCGGCGCCGGCATCGTCGGCGAGACGATCGCTTTTGGCGGGCTGCATGCCCCGTTCGGCGTCGATCTCCTGTTCGCGGCCGAGGACGTCCCGGGCCTGACGATCGGTGTCGAGATCTGCGAGGACATGTGGATCCCGGTGACGCCGGCCTCCGAGCTCGCGCTTGCTGGCGCAAGCGTTCTTATCAATCTCTCCGGCAGTCCGATCACGATTGGCCGTGCCCGTTCGCGCGCGTTGCTGTGCCAATCCACCTCGACGCGCTGCCTCGCGGTCTACGTTTATTCCGCCGCGGGGGCAGGGGAATCGACTACGGATCTCGCCTGGGACGGCCAAACCTCGATCTACGAGAACGGCGTGCTGCTGGCTGAGGGCGAGCGGTTCCGTCAGGGCGGCCAGATCACGTTGGCCGACATCGATCTCGACCTGCTCAGACAGGAGCGCGCCTCGATGGGCACGTTCGACGACAATCGCCGCCAGCGCGAAGGTTTCTTCCGAAGGATCACCTTTGCCCTGCAGCCGCCGGCCGCCGACATCGGCTTCCTGCGCAAGATCGAGCGCTTTCCGTTCGTGCCGAGCGACGAGAGCCTGCTCGAGCAGGACTGCTATGAGGCCTACAACATTCAGGTCGCCGGCCTCGTCCAGCGCATGCGCGCCACCGGCACCAAGCGCGTCGTCATCGGCGTCTCGGGCGGGCTCGATTCGACCCATGCGCTGATCGTCGCCGCCAAGGCCGTCGATCTCCTTGGCCTGCCGCGCGAGAACATCCTTGCCTACACCATGCCGGGTTTTGCCACGGGCAGCGAGAGCAAGACCAATGCGCTGGCGCTGATGAAGGCGTTGCAGACGAGTTGGCAGGAACTCGACATCCGCACCACGGCGACGCAGATGCTGAAGGACATCGGCCATCCCTTCGGCAAGGGCGAGAAGGTCTACGACATCACCTTCGAGAACGTGCAGGCGGGCCTGCGTACGGACTATTTGTTCCGGCTCGCCAACCATCACGGCGGCATCGTGATCGGCACCGGCGATCTCTCGGAGCTCGCGCTGGGCTGGTGCACCTACGGCGTCGGCGACCAGATGGCGCATTATAACGTCAACGCCGGGGTGCCGAAGACGCTGATCCAGCACCTGATCCGCTGGGTGATCGCCTCAAAACAGTTCAGCGACGACGTCAACCGGACGCTTGCCTCGATCCTGTCGGGCGAGATCTCGCCCGAACTGGTTCCGGTCCAGCCCGGCGAGAAGGCACAGAGCACGGAAGCCTCCGTCGGTCCCTACGAGCTCCAGGATTTCAACCTGTTCTACACGCTGCGCTTTGGCATGCGGCCGTCCAAGATCGCCTTCATGGCGCTGCAGGCATGGAAGGACGTCGCTGAGGGCGAATGGCCGCCGGCATTTCCGACCGATAAGCGCAAGGCCTATGATCTCAAGGAGATCCGCCGCTGGCTGGAGGTGTTCCTGCGCCGCTTCTTTGCCTTCAGCCAGTTCAAGCGATCGGCGATGCCGAACGGGCCGAAGGTCTCGGCCGGCGGCTCTTTGTCGCCGCGCGGCGACTGGCGCGCGCCGTCGGATTCCAGCGCGGCGGCGTGGCTTGAAGATCTCGAACGGAATGTGCCGAACTGATCGGCAAGGTCTGACCGTGCAGCTGCCCAAAACGAAATCGCGCCGCGCGGCTCATGAGGCCGGCGGCGCGAAATCGCGTTCAATCTAGAAAGTCCCGAGGTCCGGAGTGCCTAGGAGTCCGGACCTCGTAACCTTGCCCCAGCCTTTGATCCCCCGCCCCATGCGGTCCCCCAACCCCATGTAGCGCGATCAGAGGGTGATGCCCTTGTAAGGCCGCCGATCGATGTCACGCGATGTACGCGACATCTGAATAGGACTCCATTCCGGATCACTACGGAGACGAACGCGCGTGATTCCGCGCGCGGATGCATGCGTCTTCCCTCCGGCATATCCTGCCCGACATCGTCTCGCCCCTGATCGTCTCGACCACGCTGGCGGTCTCCGCAATTGGCGACTGATTGCGCGACCGCCTCGATCCGACCCTCCAATAGACCGCGCCGGGAGCAGGGGAGGCCTGCGAAAGGCCGATCCGGCCCTGTCAGGCCCAAGTTACCGTTGCGCCGGCCCATTCCGTGCGCTATCCGGCCGGGAAAGGCCTGAGGCGGCTTCCATTTTTCTCGCCCGGCCAGCCAAACCGAGGACGGAAACCGCCATGCCAGCCTATCGCTCCCGTACCACCACTCACGGCCGCAACATGGCGGGCGCTCGCGGCCTCTGGCGCGCGACGGGCATGAAGGATGGCGATTTCGGCAAGCCGATCATCGCGGTCGTCAACTCCTTCACCCAGTTCGTGCCCGGCCACGTCCACCTCAAGGACCTCGGCCAGCTCGTCGCGCGCGAGATCGAGCAGGCCGGCGGCGTCGCCAAGGAGTTCAACACCATCGCCGTCGACGACGGCATCGCCATGGGCCATGACGGCATGCTCTACAGCCTGCCGTCGCGCGAGCTGATCGCCGACAGCGTCGAGTACATGGTCAACGCCCATTGTGCCGACGGCATGGTCTGCATCTCGAATTGCGACAAGATCACGCCCGGCATGTTGATGGCGGCGCTGCGGCTCAACATTCCTGCCGTGTTCGTCTCGGGCGGACCGATGGAGGCCGGCAAGGTCACGCTGCAGGGCAAGACCAAGGCCGTCGACCTGATCGACGCCATGGTCGCCGCCGCCGACTCCAAGGTCAGCGACGAGGACGTCAAGGTGATCGAGCGCTCGGCGTGCCCGACCTGCGGCTCGTGCTCGGGCATGTTCACGGCCAATTCGATGAACTGCCTCACTGAAGCACTTGGTCTTGCGCTGCCCGGCAACGGCACGGTGGTCGCAACCCACGCCGACCGCAAGCGCCTGTTCGTCGAGGCTGGCCACACCATCGTCGATATCGTGCGTCGCCACTATGAGCAGGACGACGCCTCCGTGCTGCCGCGCAATGTCGCCAACTTCAAGGCGTTCGAGAACGCGATGACGCTGGACATCGCGATGGGCGGCTCGACCAACACCGTGCTGCATCTGCTCGCCGCCGCCCATGAAGGGCAGGTCGAGTTCACCATGCAGGACATCGATCGGCTGTCGCGCCGCGTGCCTGTGCTCTGCAAGGTCGCGCCGTCGGTCGCCGACGTGCATGTCGAGGACGTGCATCGCGCCGGCGGCATCATGGCCATCCTGGGCGAGCTCGACCGCGCCGGCCTGATCGACACGTCGGTCTCGACCGTGCACGCGCCGACCATGAAAGACGCGCTGGAGCGCTGGGACATCAAGCGCTCGAAGAGCGAGTCGGTCCGCACCTTCTTCCGCGCCTCGCCCGGCGGCATCCCGACCCAGGTCGCCTTCAGCCAGGAGCGCCGTTACGACGAGCTCGATGCCGACCGCGAGAAGGGTGTCGTGCGCAACCTCGAGCACGCCTTCAGCAAGGATGGCGGCCTCGCCGTGCTCTACGGTAATCTCGCGCAGGACGGCTGCATCGTGAAGACCGCGGGCGTCGACGCCTCGATCCTGAAATTCTCCGGTCCCGCGCGCGTGTTCGAGAGCCAGGACGCATCCGTCGAGGCCATTTTGGGCGGCAAGGTCGTTGCCGGCGAGATCGTCGTCATCATCTACGAAGGCCCGCGCGGCGGCCCCGGCATGCAGGAGATGCTGTATCCGACCAGCTACCTGAAATCGATGGGTCTCGGCAAAGCCTGCGCGCTCGTCACCGACGGACGCTTCTCGGGCGGCTCGTCGGGCCTGTCGATCGGGCATCTGTCACCGGAAGCCGCCGAAGGCGGCAACATCGGTCTGGTGCGGACCGGCGACCGCATCGCCATCGACATCCCAAACCGTAGCATCAGCCTCGAGGTCTCCGACGAGGAGCTCGCCAAGCGCCGCGCCGCGGAAGAGGCGAAGGGCGATGCCGCCTGGCAGGCGACGGGCCGCAAGCGCAACGTCTCGACCGCGCTTCAGGCCTACGCTGCACTCACCACCAGCGCCGCGCGTGGCGCGGTGCGCGAGGTCAAGCGTCGCTCGAAGTAGGAGCGTCTTGCGCGGGCGTGATCGCAAGCGTCGCGCATCGCGCATGGTCAACAAGTTCTGAACGGCCGGCGAAAGCCGGCCGTTCGCATTAAGGATGCCCCGACGAACTTCGGCAAAGCAAGGTTTTGCGGCATATACTGCCATCGACCTTCGCAAATCCATTTTGGGCAACTGGGGCACCACAATAATGTCTCGTACTCTTGCTGTCGTTTTCTCGACGGTCGTCGCTGCGATTTCCATGACGACTGCTGCTTCCGCCGGCTGCTACAATTGCTACACGCCGCCGCCGTGCACGACCTGCTACCAGCAGCAATATGTGCAGCCGCAATACCGCACCGTCGACGAGACCGTGATGGTTTCGCCCGGCTCCGTCGTGGCGCACCGCGCGCCGGCGCAGTACCGCACCGTGATGGTGCCGCAGACCGTGATGGTGGCGCCGCCGAGCGTCCAGTACGAACGCATCCCGCCGCAATACGCCACGCGCCAGCGCGTCGAGATGGTCCAGCCGGGTTATTCCTATTACGCCCCGGTGCAGATGGGCTGCGCCTCCTGCGGCTACTGAGCCGAGGCAGCAACGAAGAACTCCATGCGGCGCTCCCAACGGGGCGCCGTTTTGCTTTTGAGAGCAGCAAACGAGGCCCGGAAACGGAGATGAATCCAGACCGGGCCTCGCAACCGGCGACGCCCTGGGAGATGTCGCCAGTGTCCGGATGGCTGAGGCGTACAGGCTAAGGGAACAGGCTGACGCTCGCCTGACAGATCGTGTGCGGGCGAGGGGGTTTCGGGTCGGGCGCCAACTTCGCGTTGCCTTGGACCGTCGACTGCGTTAAGCGACAGCAATTCCGGACTTGGAAGGGTGGCCGAGTGGTTTAAGGCACCGGTCTTGAAATTCAGGAGCGGCCATTCCGGGCCATACCACGGAATGCCGTTCAGGCCTTGGATTGCAGGGTTTCCCTCAATTCTACGGGGCTTTCGTCTCCCGCTATCCCGCGTCGTCCCAACCAGTTGGGTAGCAAATCCGGTAGCACCGGCGCTCGCCCAACGATCACGGGGGGCTATGGCATGTGGCGACGCGCATTCACGTGGTGGGGCAGGGTGTCTCAGGATCGCCGGGCAATGATGCAGATAGAGCTGGCCTGCCGCGACTTGGCAGTTGCCACTAGCGACCCCGTCGAGCGCGCCGCCCTCCTGGAGATCGCCGACAACTACGCGCG
This sequence comes from Bradyrhizobium sp. LB8.2, assembly GCF_040548035.1. Taxonomy (NCBI): domain Bacteria; kingdom Pseudomonadati; phylum Pseudomonadota; class Alphaproteobacteria; order Hyphomicrobiales; family Nitrobacteraceae; genus Bradyrhizobium; species Bradyrhizobium sp. LB8.2. Next base: position 101,972 of record NZ_JBEPQV010000029.1, read on the forward strand.
CCACCCGCAAATTTCCCAATATGAAAAGGCCGCCAGCGTGAGCGGGCGCTGGGACCGCGAACTCATCGACCTCTTGTTGATGTTGCCTAGGAGCCGACGCCCAGTCGCTGCGTTAGTCCGGCAGACATTATTTCGGCGTCTTCACAAGGTTTGATAGGCGTCAATCAGGTTGGGCAACGCATCATGCTCCCCTTCCTTTTGCAACGCTGGCGAGTGCGAAAACTCCCATTGGTCTGCCCACATTGTTGCAGGGCTCCACTGTCCTGCACTCTCGCGCGCGGTCGCTCGACTCTTCAAGGCGATCTCAGCTGCGAATACTGCGGCAATACTGAAGATGTCGCTGGATGGCGCCTGGCCGCCGCTCGCCAGCCCCGCGTTCAAAGAGACCTGAATGACCGGCATCGGCTCGCCGCGGGAGGAAGGACACCGCCGCTGAAGGCCGTTTATCGCATCGCGGCGTATGAGTTGTTCTGCGGCGTCGTCACAGCAGCGGCACTATATGTCACGCTTGTTGTTTTCGGGCCCACTATCGACAAGCTTGCCTATGATCTGTGTATCCGCGGGGGACAGCCGGTATCTTTGTGCGATCTTGGAAAGCCTGGATCAAAATAAGCTCAGGCTTGGAGCCGCCCATTCTCGCGCCGCAAGCGTTGATCTTGCTAAGAAATGTCCCCAGCGACGCTTTGATAGCACGGACGCGCGGCGGTCGTGGTTTGGGGCGGAGACGCTACGGAACGTAAAATCCAAGCCGCAATGCATGTTCCTCAGTCAGGCAGCCCGACGAAACGGGCGGATGAGCCATCAGGCAAATCCTGTATAATCGGGCCTCGATAGCATCGTCGAGCAGGCTGAAGACAGCCAATAGCGTGACCCCTACAGCACCCGCCATTCCCACCGAATAAATTGCGAACCGCCTCGCCACCGAGACGGCAGTATTTTCAAATCCCACAATCTTTCACCAAAGAATGCACCCAGAAAAATCCACTCGTGCCCCAAGCTAAGGTCCGGGTCAATCATCAATCGGCGTGCCGGTCGGCAGAATGGCCCGCCGGCATAAACCGGCGGGCCCCGTTGGTCTTCAGAGCGTCAGACGTCGATAGCGTCGCATCACACGCCGGCGTGCCCAGCTGAGCCGCTGGAGTGCCCATAGGGCTCGGATCACACGCACTCGGTCAACAGCGGCTCGCTGTCCTCCCGGTCGCAGTCGTCGTGCTCGCGATCGTTGAGCCCGCCAATGACGCCGCTGGTCGTCCAACCGAGGGAAGGCTCCTCGTCCTGTCCGGGTTCGGTACCGTCGTGCTCGTCCTCCATGTCATTGCCCAGCCCAGCCACTAGGCCCCCATCCTGATAGACCAGATCCAGAAACCCCAGCGAAGGCTCGTCGTCGCTGTCGTCGGCCTCGGCATCCTCACCCTGAAATCGGCTCTGATCGAAGCTCCGGGCCACCCATGGTGAGCGGCCCAGGTAGTCGCCACTGGTGCACGGGCCGGGTGATGCCAAGTCCTGCTCGAGCTCGTCCTCGCATGGGCCAGCGTCGGCCTCGTCCTCCCTCTCGTTCATGGCGTAGGGGTCGGAGGCGTCCAGAAAGGCGATCAGCAGGGTGATCTCCGCGGATGCCTTTTTCCTGAGTCTGGCGAGGCGCTTGAGGGCCCTTTCTCTCGCCCGCTCTTGCGCAGCCAGGCGTGTGCAGAGCTCGCCGGTGGACGGCCATAGCTCCGTGATGGCGTTTGGATGTCGTAAAACGGTGGTCATGGGGTTGTGCTTCTTCGGTTTGGCTTTCGACAGCCGTCGCCGGTAACAGACCGGCAGCCGGGGGGTCGAAACCAGCCGAAGAGACTGGTCGGCGTGCTTTTAAGCCTTTCGGCTCTGGACATGGCACACCGCCCCCGGCATAAAGGCCAGGTTGAGGTGCGCCGCCAAGCGCTCCTAAGCGCCTGAGGATACCCGCCAAGGTTTCCTACGCGCATTGTCGGCAGCTCCCCCGCCAAGGGTCGCGGCCTCATCTTCGGTCCGGGTTTCGACACCCACGGACAGTCCACCACTGATTTGCTTAAAAATCTATCCCCTTTCGGGGCGCTTTCGCGCGCGGCTCATGTTGTTGCGCCATCAGCGGTTGTAAGGCATGGTTTGTCGTGGGGAAGGGGATGGATGGTTCACAAAAATAATTTTGACGTGTTGCGGCTGCTGGCGGCCTGCCAGGTCGTCTTTATGCACGCGGGTGAGCACCTGCGCCTCCCGTACGGGACGACGACAGGCTACGTCCTCGCGATATTTCCCGGCGTTCCGATCTTCTTTGTGATCAGCGGATTTCTCGTCACCGCTTCACTCGTCAACAGCGAGAGCGCGCCGCACTACTTCACGAAACGAGCCCTGCGAATCTACCCGGCTATGTGGGTGAACATCGCAGTCATTATCATCATGATGTTCGCGGCTGGAGTTTTTCGAGACCCGGCGGCATCATTCGCATGGCTACTCATTGTCGCGCTGACCGGATCCACAATATTCGCCGAGGTAGCTGGCACTGCGCAGTTCGTTTGGAACGAATCCCTCCGGTTCTTCCCAGGAGGAGTTCTAGCGACGATCACGATGGAGCTCGGGTTCTATATCGTTGCCCCGCTTCTCTTCCATCGTCGGATCAGATCAAATCCGCCAGTGTTGTGTCTCGTCATCGTCGCCGCTGGCGCAGCGTCGATCGCCGTTCAAGTGCACCTTCAAAACGATGAAAACAGGTATTTGTGGACAACGATTCCGCCATATCTCTGGATTTTTCTACTCGGAAGCGCTGCATGGTTCGCGTGGTCGAAACTTCGCTTCCTATTTGACGGCACTGCTGCACTGTGGATTCCCGTCTATTTATCCTACTCACTATGGTCTGGCCAAATACCCGACTATCACAACCTGAACCTGCTCAACGCTCTGCAACTCGTACTGCTCGCAGGGACCGTTCTTTCTGCCGCCCACACGCTGCCGCGGGCCTCCACCTTTCTTCGCGGCAATGATATTTCCTACGGCGTCTATCTTTATCACATGCCGGTCATTGTGGCGCTGATGTCGGTAGGCCTTGAGCGCAGCGCATATCTTTTGATAGTCGTATACGCACTAACGTTTCTTGCCGCGGTCCTCTCATGGTTGCTCGTAGAGAAACCCTGCCTTGCCAAAAAGCAAAGTATGTTGCTTCGATCTCCAGCGGCTGTCTTCGCTAAATGAGACGCGGATCAGCTTGTTGGCGAGGATGGTCGGCTGCCTAGAGCGACCTGCGTTTGCGAGCCGTTGGTGTAGGTTGTGCTGATCGATCTGGACAGGAGCAATAATTGCTCTCTTCGGAACTGATCTCCCCGGTTCGATTTTCTACCACTTTGGGATGCGCCGAGATCAATCACTTCACCATCACCCTCGGTCTCTGCATTTTGACCGGCGCAGTCGTCGCTTACGGGTACGAACGCGAAAAATAGGGTGCCTCGCCCCGCCGCATCGGATTGCTGCCGTCCAATTTGATAGGCTAGGTGATTCCCACGATGGTTTAGACGAGGGCAGGATGACCACAGAAACCACGCCGCTTAGCTCGGATGATCTGATCCGCATTCTTCACCGTGGAAGCCAAGCCGGCAACGCTTTGGTCATTGCCGGACTAGTTGAGGATGAGCTTGAGAAGCTTCTTCTCACTGCCGGCCGATCCCTATCGAATAAGCAAGCGCAAGAGATATTCGGCGGAATGGGCCCTCTTCATAGCCTCTCAGCAAAAATCGAAATCGCTTACATGTTCGAGTTGATCGATCAATCGACGAGGGACGACCTGCAAGTGATCAAGAGCATCCGAAATAAGTTTGCGCACACTACTCGCTACGTGTTCTTCGACAGTCCCCATGTTGACCAGGACTGCAGGCGCCTTTCGAACTGGCGAGACGGCCTAGCGAACGAAGAGGCCTTTCGCAGATGCGCGCTTGCCAAGATCAACACCATCAAATTGAAGACTAGTCAGATTCTGTTCGCTAAAGCGCTGAAGGAGCCTCCATCCGTAATCGAGGACGATTAAGGCAAGCAGATCGTGTTGCGGATGTGACAGCCACTAGCGGAACTTACCTAGCCGCTCATCCAGGCGCCGGAGTCGTGCCCGCCACCCCAGAAGAACCCACGCCGGCGCCGCGGCTTGTCTTTCCGATAGATCTGTTCGGCAAAGCGAAGCATCATCACGCCATACCGGGTCGCGGATAGTAGGTCGTCCCCCAGCTTCACGACCTTGCCGTCCTTGCGGTGAAACAGCCGAAACTCCTCGAACCAGTCTAGCAGGCTGCTGAAGACCTTGAACTTGCCGGTTTCCATTCGGGTCAGCATGTCCATCAGTCCGGCCTCAACGCTCACAGACTTGTCTATGAACTGCGCGTGCTCGTGTAGCATGTTGAGTTGCTGAGCCCGGTACTGCTCAGCCAATGCCACGCCAGCGCCCTCCAGCGTCTCCCGGCGGCCGTCCCGGGGCCAGGCCCAGGGCAGGGGCCCCCAAGACCTGATTGCGCCCGCGTGCACGACAGGCGTTGCCTCACGCAGCCGGTGGGCCTTGATCACATAGACCACGTCCTGGTCAGCATCCCAGGCGAGCTCCACCGCGGCAAAGGGGTGGTCCCAGCCGAAATCCATGCCGCCGATCCGGTGCCAGTGCGTGGGGATCTCGAAGGGCGCGACCGTGATCAATTCCTCGGTGACCGGAAAGATGCGGCCAGAGCCAAGGATCGGGACACCCTTGGTACGCGCGTCCCGCTCGTGCGCCGGATAGCTCGCGATGATCTTCTGCCGTTGTTCCGGCGTGTAGTGCTCGGCTTCCTCGATCGTCATGGGAATATCACAGCGATCTGGCGACTTCTCAATCAGGAAGCGCCGGACCACTTCCGACATGCCGAGGAGGGGCGTGAACGTCAACCAAACCAGGCCCTGGTGGAAGTTCGTCCGTGTCAGCCCTTCGGAATAGATATCCTCCGGCGGCTCCTCATCAAGCCAGATCCAGTGCAACGTTTCGCCCTGCCACTTCTCGCGGCCCTGGACGTAAGACTTCAGGCCGATCGAGCTTTGACCGGCCTGGACATCACCGCCCCCGCCCCAGCGGACGATTATGCTGCCGACCAGATCGGACACGCCGGCGCCAGGGGTAGTCTCGACAATCGCGTCTTTTGGGATCGATCCTGTCCCATGCTGCCCAACGCGGCCAAGCAAGATGCGCTGCGGATTGTCCCTCAACGTCTCGCCCGTGGGGCTGCCAACCCAAGCGAAAGTTGGCTCGTCAAAGACCTTTCCCTTCCAATCGTCCGGATAGCGGCCGGTTGCGTGCATAGCAGCTTCAAAGCCGCCCGCGATGGTCTTGCCGACCTGGTTGGCTGCGCGGAACAAACGCTCGCGGTAGATGAGCCCCGCTTCGTGAAACGCGCGCTGTTTGGCATAGGGCCGATAATATTGAAGCCGGTTCTCAGTTAAGCGCCGGTTTAGCTCCGCCTGTGCTCTCGCGAGCGCTTTGGCTTCCTTCTCGCTCAGATGCTTTTCGGCGGAAGTCGTCGATGATTTCGCGGAGCTCTTCGTCGCCGACGTCGTCATACCGGTTGTCCTCGATGGTGTATTCCTTGGGAAGCACGCTCGCGATCAGCTTCAGGTAGTCGCGAGGATTTTCCCGGTAGACGATCTCGATAGCTGCCTGACCACGGGGAAGGGCGGCCGCGTTTTCCGCAGCACCCCGCATGTGGAAGTGGTCCAACAATGCCTGGATGAAATCGGCGTGCAGCTTGTTGCGCGCGCCCTTGTGCCGGCCGCCGTTGCCGCTGTTGCCCGGCAGGAAGCGGCCGGTTTTCGCGTCTTGCTCTGCCATCAATCCTCGTTGCTCCGGTTTGGATTGTTGGTGAATGAGGACCCCAGATCGACCACGGTGTCATGATCCACCCATCCACCCGGATGGGATTGGGCGTACTCAGACGCGCTGTGCTCGAACTCATCCAACTTGTCCAGATCGGTAATGCCGTCTTTATCGGTCGCCTTTTCCCAACTCGAGCGATCGTCTCGCTTCACTGAAAATGGCTCAACATCGCTGCCGTCCGGCTTTTTTCCACCGCCGAATTTTTCATTGAGATAGCGCGCAAGCTGGTTATCGTGGTCGGGCTTCTCATCGTACCGGCCCTCGAATACCTCAAAAGCCGCCCCGCTGTGGTCACCATCAGCGATCTTGTTATCTAGACTCTCGCTCGTGCCCACGTGATCGCGCGAAAGCTGCGCGTACGTCTCGTTGTCAATCGTACCGTCCAGCCATTTCATCTCAAGCGCGTCGGCCTTGACCTTCCGTTCGACAGCCTTCCGATCGTCCATGAGGCTACCGGAATCGCGGTCGTCATCGTAACGACGTGCCAGCGCTTCCAGATCCTCGAGCGAGCCATCGGCTTGCATCTCGGAGAAAACGTCCATCGGCATCTTTTCGAGCATCTCGTACCAGAGATGCCCCTCATAGTCCTTGAATTCCTTGTGCGTCAGCTTGCCCGCGGCAACCATCCCAGCCGCGTGCGCGATGCCGATATTGGCCCCGCGAAGGTCGTCATTCCATTCGGGATTGCGTTTGGCGAATGCGGTCCGTTTAAGAAGTTCTCGGCTTGCCATGGAGGCGCCTCCTAAAGTTTGAGGTACGTTGTTGCGAGGATCGTCGGCTGAACGACTGCCAATGGCGTGCTTGTGCCGCCTTGCGCGGTGCCAGTGAACGTTCCTGAAATGGTTCCCGAAACTGTATTCCAAGCTTGCACGCCAAGAGGCGTCCCGGCCGTGGTGCCGTTTACAAGTGTTGAAGGAGAAATATTGGACCCGGCGGAGCTATTCGAGAGCGCAGAAGAACTAAAAGATGTGATGATGCCGCTAACAGAACCGGCCGGCGAATAGGGAGGCAAATTCGTCGTGACGATTGCTTTACCCTCTGCGCCTCCTGTTGCTCCAAGAACAGTTGCCGTTGCTCCGAAGTAAGTCGACGTCAATCGACTGGCCGCGGAATTTCCCATGTCGTCAAGGCTTGCAACAACGCGCCCACGGCAATCCGGCAACGTCAGTTGTTTGTTGGCAGTCCAATCCGCATTCGCCGAGGTGCCCCGACCGGGGCTTACCGCAAGGTTGGGATCAGCGGCCCACAAAAACTCAAACAGAGTTTGAACGTCTGCGTTCGCCCGTTCGGATGAACCAGAGCTAGCGCTGCCGACTGTACGTCCATTGCAGCGAACCCAGCCCGTCATATTGCCGGTGCCATAGAACTGCATGAAGGCGCCGGTCTTGAAGATGGTTGTCGGGTCGACCGTGCCACCGCCGCCGCCACCGCCAGAGGGGCCGACAACCAGGAGATTGTCCTGAACGAGCTTTTGAGCGCCGTTCTTGTCGGTCAGGCGGATTTTGATATTGCCGTCAGCACAGAAGAGCTGCGGTACGCGCCCTGAGGCGTCGAGCGTGACAGGGTTCGGATACGCCAGCGTGAGAGCCGTATCTTGATAGCAGCTCTGCGGAGTGGAGGTCGTTCCGGCTTGGATCAGGTAGAGTTTTCCGCCGATCAGCGGGTGAGCGAGCTCATCCAACTGCTGCGTCATGCTGATGCCGGGGATGGTGCCAGCGGCGAAGCTAGGAGCGGCTGAGCTCACAACCAGGCAGGCCGAGAGAAGAATTCGCTTCATCGTCCTCACCGCCGCCTGTCCCCATAGGTCTTATTCAGATAGAGATCGATGTCGCTGGATGGATCGAGCTTCTGCTTCAGCTTACTGAATTCAGCTTTGCTGATCTCTCCGGTCTCAAACAGCGCTTTCGCATGAGCGAGAGCCGCCTTTGCGTCCTTGAACGTGTGGTCTGCCACTGAAAACTTCTTCATCGCTCAGCCCTTCCGCATCACGGCTTTGTAAAGCTTGGTCGTGTCCTCTCGGAGAATGGAGACCATGTCCGAGATCTTCACGGGGTTGAGGCGTGCGCCCTCGATGCGATCGGCAATACCCGCAATCAGCGCCGCAAAGTTCTCATGGGGCGAGCCGTGGCTGATCTCGTAAACGAGGTCTTCGTGGGGCTTGCCGTTGGGGCGCATCTCAGGCGGCCCCCGCCATTGCTGCACGCGGGGAGGGGATAACGCCTTCCCTCCGCAGTCGCTCGACGACCGTATCGCGGAGGAAGTTGGAGCGGGTGGTGAAGCTCGCAGCCGCCGAGCGGTCGATTACCTGAAGCAGCTCAGGCGAGCACTTGAAAACGGCTCGCTCGGTGAAGTGGTCGGACGTCTGTTCGGACATTTTGCTTCGCACCGGTGAGTGATTTGGTGCGATCAATATACGTCTGACGGGAATCCGAAGGAAGAAAAATCGTAAGCTGGATCAACGACTTGGCGGTATGATCAGGTACAGAAAGTTACGTTCGGGGATTCACGGCCTAGGATTGGAAGATAATTCGATCGCCAGCCCTGCTGACCACGCGAACGTCAAACCGCAGCGGCTTTTTCCAGATCGCAATCCGCTTTGCCTCCGCGACCGCCTCGTCATCGTTGAGCGCCTTGATGGGGAGGGGCTCGCACACAACCCCGTCTGGCTTCGTGACGTCGGGAAAGTAGCAATCCATCATGAAATGAGACATTTCTAAATCTCCAACTGCTCCCGAACCATGCACACAACCGGACCTGCCATCAACGCCAGGCGGCGTTCGCACTCAGCTTTGGTCTGGTCCGAATACTTGAGCCCATCGCGCCAGCCCGGCCGCACCGTCTGACCATAGCTGAGCCGATACTCGATGCCGTTGACCTTCGGCGGGAAGACGTCGCCCTCAGGCTGTTGAGCTAAGGCCGATCCCGCCGACATCGAGATAATCGCAACCATCAAAACCCGCATTTTACCTCCTACCGAATTGCCAAACCGGTGCTTGCTCAGAGCTAAGCTATTGAGCGGACTCAAATTCTCTTTCGCCTGAATGCGCTATTGCTACCGCATTGCTACCAAAGGCCCTGAAAACGACGCCTCCAGGACGATCACGACGGACGCGCTGAGCCATTCGAGCAGCTGCCCGAACGATGGCCGTCCGATGACGCTTGAGAAGCTTCCCGTCGAGGCGTGGGTAACACCATACCGCTAGCTGCGCGGTCGTCAGCTCGGCACCAGGCAGAACGCTGAAAGCACGCCAAACCCGACGCTGGATCCTCCCGGCTCCCCGCAAGGACACAGCCGCAAACGTCTCGCCGCTTCCTCCGGCCGCTGTTGGGGTCCTCTTCACGTCTTCATTCCCTCGGTTACGGGTTACGGTTCGGGTTACGTTACGGTTACGGGTGAGGGCGGTTACGGAGTTACGTTACGGTTCTCCCCCCCTATAAGGGGGAGACCGTCCGTAACCGAACCCGTACCTCAGCCTCCATGGTCGACCTTCCAACGTCCGCCGTACTCGCGGACCATGCCTTTATCTTCCAGGGCCTTTCGCAGATCGTGCAGGGTGGCTTTGCGATTGATGCCGATGCCGAGTTTCTTGGCCTCGTCATTCCACTCCTCAAGCATCAGCCCGTCGCCGGCGTCGTACAGGATCCGATAGAACGTCTGCTGGTTGGCAGTCAGCCTGGGCTCGGTGGAAGTGGTCCGGACCTCCGACACCTCTTCACCACTCACGATGTTGACAGTGATGGGGTCTCCGTCCTCGTCTAAGCCGAACTCATGCACAATCGACTTAAAGGAAAACAGCGGGCCCTCTGCCATGTCGTTGGCTTTGACCACCGTGGCGGTTTTGATCTCGCTGCCGCTGATCGTCACCATCACGTCAACGTCCCCCAGGAACGCGTTAGAGCCTCGGGAGCCGCGGGTCTCGTCCTTGCCGGTGTGACCGACCAAGGCTACGTGGGGCCCATGGCAGGCGTCTTTGATGCGCTGGACGTTGGCAAAGACCTTGCCTTGGTCCTTAGCCTTGTCCTCATCACCTCCGCCGGCCGCTATCAGTTTGGCGAAGGTGTCAAAGATCAGCAGGCCGGGGTCGACGCCATATTCCTGGCTTAGCTCCTTGATGCTTTGCAGCACATGAGGAACACAATCGGCCGCGGTCAGGTCGACCATTCCGGGGCAGATCATGACCGGCATTTGATCGCGGTCGTCTTGCGACAATTCCATGCGAAGGCAATGAGCCATAAGCCGGCGGTGGACGAGGTCTGAGCGCTCCAGCGCGAAATACATCACACCAAAGCAGTGATCGACCTTACGGCCATGCCAGTTCTGCTGATTGGCAACACACATGGTTAGCTCGGCCATCAAAGCGGATTTCATCCCGCCTGGTGGTGCGATCCAAGCCGAGGTCTCTCCTTGAGCCAGTAGGCCCTTGACGAGCCAGTTTTTCGGCTTTGGCAGGAAGGAAAGCTCCTGGATGGTCCGCACCGGATACTTGAGCTTAGCGCGGCGCGCGCGCGTCTGCTTTTCCTGCTCCTGCATGAAGGCTGCTATGTCGGCTTCGCGGTCGAAGGCTTGCAGGGTCATTCGCACCTCATCAGTTCGGGATAGACGAGGTCGAGCGCTCCCAATTCTTCCAACTTGGCATCGACTTCCCGGGACGAGAGCGTGCCGTTCTTGAGGCTGGTGCCAAGGATCCTCGCCTCGCTTTCCAGCCATTTGGCGCGACTGCACATGAAGCGAAGGCCGGCGAGCTGTAGCTGTTTCCGAACGTTGGGGTCGGAGACCATGAGGGGGTGGCTCATTCACCGGCCCCCGCTAGGAGAGTGAAGGGGACGTTCTGTGCTTTGACGAGCTGCAGCCGGAAGATTGTGATCGGCCGCACTGTGACAACCACCAGGGCCTGCGGCCCATAGCGCTTCTCCAGCGTCATCCGGCAAATCAGGCTGTCATCGCGATACACAACGCCGTTGAGCGCGTCGTTCCATGCCTTTGCGATGTTGTCGAGATCCGGCTTTTTGCCCGGCTTGATGTGACCGGTGATGGCCTGCGCTCGCCTGCGATTGGACCATGATCCCGGCACTGGAAAGATGGCCCGCAGCACGAACTCAATAGGCTCATCGAGGGCAGGGCGCCCCGCGATTGCGTCCATTGCCGCAGTTCGGATCATGCCCTCATAGCTGCGGGTTTTCTCGGGGGTGTAGTGCCCGATATGTCCGCCGCGGAGGAAGGCTCGAGCCCGGCCTTTACCCTGGGGTGCGCCGGCGAGGGTGATGGTGATTGGCTCGCTCATGCTGGCTCTCCGTGCATAAGGGGAGCCACGATTGAAGCCATGGCGTAGCTGATCGCGCAGCGCCGCGTGAGTACGAGGGCTTGTCGCTCGTTCAACCCGGGGCTATGTGTTGTATCGAGCCAGCCGCCAAGCAGCTCGATTTCCGAAGCCGGTTCACCGTGTCGCGCGGTGGCCGGCTTCGCCGCATTTTGGGAGGCCATCGACTAAGCGGCCTCCAGACCCAGCTGCTTGCGCAGTGCGGCGGTCGGCACCTTCAGCAACCTGCCAACCTTAATGGTTGGAATGTCACCGCGCTTTGCTGCGTCGTAACTGCCGTTTCTACTCAGCCCGTAACAAATCCGGCCGGCCTCCGGGACATCGGCGGTCGGCTTCGAAAGCAACTCCTGTAGTTCCTGGTTCACTGGGATCGCCTCTGGTTGATTTAATGCACTGACAAATCAGTGCGGTTAATCAAAATAGGCCCAGGTCCCCCCTTGTCAATGATTTATGCACGTGATATCCAGTGCATAATTGTACAGGAAAGGACGTGGCGGGATGACCATCAAAAAATCTAAGCCTCGGGGGCGGCCGGCTGTGGCTCCAGCAGAGAAGAAGCGTCGCAATTTCACCTTCCGCGGAACAGACGAGCTCCACGAACACATCTCGAAGGCAGCAGGAGAAAGCGGTCGCTCCATCAGCGAGGAGATCGAGTGGCGACTGGGCCAGTCGTTTTTCATGAAGGACGCGGTTCAATGGTCTGTCGAGAAAACCTTGGAACGTACGTTCGCTTACATCGATGAGCAGCGGGCGAAAGAGCGCGAAGAGGCTGAACGCGTTCGGCCTGCGATGCGATCATTCTCGAATCTGCTCAAGGGGGAGGACGCGAAGTGAAAGATGGTGTTGTTGAACGCGGGAAGTCAAAGACTTGGTACGCGGTGCTTGAAACGCGAGATCCCTCCACGGGAAAGCGGAAGCGCAAATGGGTCTCACTTCCCGGCTGCAAAGGAAAGCGGCATGCGATGGAAGAGCGTGCGCGGCTGATCACCGAAATGAACGGCGGCGGGTACGTCGAGCCTTCTAAGGTCACCGTCCTGCAGTTCCTCGATCGCTGGCTAAAGCACATCAAGCCGAACGTTTCGCCCCGCACCCATGAGCGTTACGAGCAGATCGCGACCAAGAACATCGGACCGCTGCTCGGCGCTAAGATCCTGTCAAAGCTCCAACCGATCGAGATCAGCGAAGCTTACGGCAAGGCGCTCGAGAACGGTCGGCGGGACGGGAAGGGCGGTTTGTCGCCGCGCACTGTCCATCACATGCACCGCGTTTTGTATTCGGCCCTTGGGCAAGCCGAGCGCTGGCGCTTGATCGCCCGCAACCCCGCCGCGCTGCTCGAGAAGCGTGACCGGCCCAAGATCGAGCGCAAGCCGGTCCGGACCATCGACGCCAACGCTACGGCTGCGGCATTCGACGCCGCCCGCGAGCGCCGCCTGTTTATCCCCATGGTCTTGGCAACGCTCTGCGGGCTCCGCAGGGGCGAGATCACAGCCCTACGCTGGCGTTCGGTCGACCTGGAGACCGGGCAACTCGCGGTCATCGCCAGCACCGAGCAGACCGATGCCGGCAGCATCCGCGAGAAGGAAGCCAAGAGCGGCCGCGCGCGCACCATTGCAATGCCGGCTATGGCCGTTGAGGAGCTGCGCCGTTGGCGCGTGCTGCAGGCAGAGGAACTGCTTCGCCTCGGTGTACGCGGTGACGATGAGCGGCACGTGGTCACTCAGGCGGACGGCGCGCCGCTCCAGCCCCGCAGCCTCACGCACGCTGTTTCCGAGTTCCTGAAGGAATGGAAAGTGACCCTGCACGGCCTGAGGCACAGCCACGCCAGCCACATGCTCGCGTCGAACATTCATCCCAAGATCGTCCAGGAGCGGCTGGGCCATTCCTCCATCGCGATCACGATGGACATCTACAGCCACCTGATGCCGAACATGCAGGGTGGGGCGGCCGCCGCGGTTGACGACGCTATGCGAGCCGCCATAAAGAAGCGAACCGACGACGTTGGGTAGCAAAGCGGTAGCAGAGTCCACGAAACGTTCTCTGCGAAGCGACGAAAAGCCTAGCAATTTCAAGTCTCGGAAGGGTGGCCGAGTGGTTTAAGGCACCGGTCTTGAAAACCGGCGTGCCCGCAAGGGTACCGTGGGTTCGAATCCCACCCCTTCCGCCAGTATATTGTTCTCCTCTGTTCGCAGTCGTTCGAACTCCACAGCAAAATCAGTGACTTGCGCCGAACCGCTGTACTTCGCAGTTCGCCGGTGTTCATCCTAGTCAGGTCGCTGACCGTAGATTTTGACCGTGGGTTCGGAGGACGGTTTTCCTGGGGGAACAATGGCTGGAAGGCTCAAACCACTCGACGTCGATCGCCAAACCAAGCCCGGCAAATACGCCGATGGCGGTGGGCTTTACTTGATCGTTACAGGACCAACATCGAAAAGTTGGTCGTACCGATTCTGGAAAGATGGCAAGGAGCGCTGGCACGGGCTCGGCTCCTTAAAAGATGTGTCGCTAAAGGATGCGCGGCTGGCACGCGATGCAGCGCGGCTGCGCGTGAAGGGCGATCGCAGCACCGCCGGCGTAGACATTGTGCAGGAGAGGCGGCAGGCGCGCGAAGAGGCGAAAGCCGTCGAGGCCAAGGTCGTCTTGCCGACGTTCGAGGAATGCGCGGAGGTCTACATCCGGACGAACTGGTCGACCTGGAGCGAGAAGCATCGCGACCAATGGCCGTCTTCTCTCAAGCGCTACGCTTATCCGACCATAGGGAAGCTGACGATCCCGGAGATCAAGCCAAGCCACATCCACGATCTGCTCAAGCCGATCTGGTTGGAGAAGCGCGAGACTGCGAACCGGGTCCGGGGTCGGATTGAAACGATCATCGCGAAGAACGTCGATATCGACGATCCGGACTTCCGCAACCCGGCCGAACTAACGAGGCAGTTGCGCGAAAAGCTGCCAAAGCGCCCCAAGCGGGTCGTCCGCCATCATCCAGCTTTGCCTTATACCGAGGCGCCAGCGTTCATGAAACTCCTTGCCGGCGCGCCCGGGATTGCTGCCGCAATGCTGCGCTTCCTGATCTTCACAGCTTGCCGCACGAACGAGGCGGTTGAAGCGCATTGGTTGGAGATCGATCGCCCAAGCGCGACCTGGAAGATCCCTGGCGAGCGAATGAAAATGGATCAAGACCATTACGTTCCGTTGACCGATCCCGCGTTGGCAGTCTTCGACGAGATGCGAGACGGACGTCAACGCGAACTTATCTTCACCAATCCCGAGGGTGGAGCATTCTCCGAAAACGCGATGCTCGCGGTACTTGATCGTCTCGGCTACGGGCATGTGACAGTGCACGGTTTCCGGTCGACCTTCGCAACTTGGGCTGAGGAATGCACCGACTATCCGGACGGCGTACGCGAGGCCGCGCTGGCTCACAAATACAAAAGTGTGTGTTTCGGCATGGAATAAGGACCCCGTATTCGGGGTAATCGGCATCCAATCGGGACCCCGGGACAAGGGTCCACAGTGGCTTCCATCAAGTCATGGAAGCCGA
>NZ_JBEPQV010000030.1:0-108434 GCF_040548035.1 Bradyrhizobium sp. LB8.2
AAACCGCCTTCGCGCAAAACAAGGCACGATAACGCATCATGGCAACCGCGCTGTCACCGCAATTACCGTGTCTCATTCCAGGGGTGCAGTCCAGCGGCGAGCCACGCCACGTGTATCCTGCGGCGCAAAATCATGCCGAGCACGAAGGGCCCCAGGAATACGGCCTGGGCCTTCACCGAAAAGGCCAACGCAAATGACACGACGCCATTTCGGTCCCGCATGAACAGCGCCACGGAAACCAGCGTGAAGAAGGTCCAGATCGAATCAGTCTGCCCCCATACTGCCCCGTTGAAGATCACCGTCGGTGCAAGCCAAACGGCACAGAAGCCCAGGGACGCGCGCAATGGCACCTTTGTAGCTTGCCAGACGATCTGGGCCACAGCGATCGCGCAGCCAAACTCGAATACTGCCGAGATCATCTTCAGGAGGGAAAGTGGCTCGCCTAGCCAATCAAATCGAGCGGCAATCAACAGGAGATAGCTGAAAAACGGGGTATAGTTGGTAAAAGCTTCGGCCAGCCCACCAACGCCGTGATCTCGAGCAAAGACATACCAGGGGATCACATACCGAATGGTGTCGTCGGTCGCGTGCTCCCGGGCGAAGTAGCGGAGCACGAGGCCCACAAATCCGCACCCGATCGCAATGGCAATTGCAAGCCGCCAACTCTTTGGCAGCGTCTTGTCCGGATTGACGTAGCGACCGGACTCGCGGCTCGCGTCGTTTCCAACAATCTCTTTTGTCACGGGATCACTCGTGCGGGATTTGTGCGCGACCATCGGCGCCCTCTGGCCGCCTCCATGAAATCAGGAACCATTGGATACCTGAGTTCCGGACGTGGTCGGCTTTCCTTTGCGCTCCGTCAAACACAGAGGCACTCCAAGCTTCGGGCGCGTCCATAGTGACTTCTTCAAGGTCGAAGCAAGCCTCTGGGCTCCAGGTTCGTGACCTAACCTGTACGAGTAACCAATTCATGGCTGGATAATGTCTAGCTTTGCATGTCTTGGGATTGCTACGAAAAGATTGTTTGGTTTGCGAATGCTTTAGAGAGACTAAGCGCGACGAATTGCAGCGATCAAACTTGGGGGCATGACGGCGGAGGCTGGAGTGGCATTACCGCTGCAGATGTCGCGTAAAAATCCGCACGACATGGCCCCTGACCCTCGGCGCCTCGTCGTAGAGGTCTGACGCGAGCCGCTCGATGGTCTCGCGCAGCGACATGAACTGCGCCTGCCGCGCGCTGCTTTCGGTACCCTGCATGCCCGCCAGTTCGTCCATCGCGGCGTCGCTGATCTGGCACTGCACGACCTCGCCGTCGTTCAGCATGGTGAAGAGAAAGGCCAGCCGTTCGAGATCATGGCCAATGATCCTGTCGCGCATGAGTGGCATCAAGTCGTCCCGGTCGAGCCCCCGCGCCGGACAATGCCTGAAAATCTGACGCCTTGTCACCATGCGTGGGGTGCGTTAGCCGAAGGCGCGGCCCACTCCCTGTCCCGAGCTGTCGTCGGAATTGGCGGGTTACGCTTCGCTAGCCCCGCCCTACGGTCTCAATAAACGAGAGCCGTGCCAGTAGGTTTGTCCAGCGCAATCGCCAGAGACTTGTACTCTTCGCAATCGCGGCCGCAGATCGTGGCGATACGACTTAGGTGATACATCGCCTGCTCGCGGTTGCCCTGCTCGAGCTGCCAGAGCCCATAATACTGCCAGGTCAGCACGTGATTCGGATCGGCCCTCAGCGCGCGCTCGTACCAGATCTGCGACTGCTTGTAGTCGCCGAGCTTGCGATAGGAGTAGCCGATGAGGTTGGCGACGTTCGGATGATCGTCATGGTCCAACGCTTTCAACTGCTCGATCGCAGCTGCGTAGTCGTTGCGCTCGTAGATCGTGTCATAGGCCACACGGTAGCCGGCCGCGAATGCGGGGTCACCGATGCGCGACTGGTTGTTCGGCTTCTTGCCTTTCTGGGTTGCCTTGGGGTTGGAACGTTTCGGGTAGGCTGGCTGCGCTTTCTGGTCCGAATAGGCGCCCGCATAGGGATCGGTGGAACTGACGCCACCGCCACCGCCGCCACCACCACCGCCTCCCGCGGCCAGCCCTGGCGAAGCGAATAACGTCGCTGCGAGCATTCCCGGCACGACAAATTTGATCATCGCTGTGATCATTGCTGCCTCCTGTTTCTGACAACGCAACCCAGACGACGTGATAACCCTGCTCCGACGGCGATATTCCGGAATGCTTGCGTTCTCACGGAGACGTCAGTGTCGTGCGTGCGACAGTCTTGCTGCCAGATCCTGCCGGCAATTGGGCGGGACGCGCTACTGGAACGCGACTTCGGCGAAACTGCGGAGCTTTCGCGAATGCAACCGCTCCGATTCCTGCTGCTTGAGCCGTTCCAGCGCCTTCAGGCCGATATCGAGATGCTGGCCGACGCGGCGACGGTAGAATTCACTGGCCATGCCCGCGAGCTTGATCTCGCCGTGCAGGGGCTTGTCGGAGACGCACAGCAGCGTGCCGTAGGGGACGCGGAAACGGTAGCCGTTGGCGGCAATCGCGGCCGATTCCATATCGAGTGCAACTGCGCGCGATTGCGACAGACGGCGGATCACCGCCGGGCCGGAGATCTCCCAGTTGCGATTGTCCACGCTTGCGACGGTACCCGTGCGCATCAGACGCTTCAGCTCGAAACCTTCGAGGCCCGTGACGTCCTCGACGGCCTCTTCGAGTGCGACCTGCATCTCCGCCAGCGCCGGGATCGGTACCCACAGCGGCAGCTCGCGGTCGAGCACATGGTCCTCACGCACGTAACCATGCGCAAGGACGTAGTCGCCGAGCCGCTGCGTGTTGCGCAGGCCCGCGCAATGGCCGAGCATCAGCCAGGCATGGGGCCGCAGCACGGCCACGTGGTCGGTGACGTTGCGCGCGTTGGACGGGCCGGTCCCGATGTTGATCAGGGTGATGCCGCGATAGCCGGGCTCGACCAGGTGAAAGGCCGGCATCTGCGGCGTGCGGGCGGGCGCAACGCCCGTCATCGCGCCGCCGCTGCGCGTGATTACATTGCCGGGAGCGACGAATGCCTCGAAGCCGGCTTCGCCGGACTGAAGCCGCTGCTGGCAGAGCTGCGCGAAGGCATCGACATAGAACTGGTAGTTGGTGAAGATCACGAAGTTCTGGAAATATTCGGGGTCCGTGCCGGTGTAGTGGTAGAGCCGGCGCAACGAGTAGTCGACGCGGGCCGCCCGAAACAGCGATAGCGGCTCGGGCGCGCCGGGCTGGAGTTCGAAAGTGCCGTCGGCGATGGCATCGTCCATGGTGGCCAAATCAGGCACGTCGAACGCATCGCGCAGCGATCCCGCGACGGCGAAGTTCTCGCTGGTGGTGATGGCCGCCTCGATGTTGATATCGCGACGATAGGCGAAGTGAACGGGGATCGGTTCGCCGGATTCGCCGATTTCGACCGGGACGCCGTGGTTCTGAATCAACAATCCGATCTGCTCGGTGAGATAGGTCCGAAACAGATCCGGACGCGTGACGCTGGTCTCGTGCACACCGGGCCGGGCGACGAAGCCGTAGGCGAGCCGCGAATCCAGCCGCGCATGCGTCGCAGTGGTGACGCGGACGAAGGGATAGAAGGCCCGCACCCGCGTCGTGATCGCCTCGCCGTTGACGTAAGCCTCGAACCAGTCGCGCAGGAACTTTGTGTTGCGCTCGTAGATCTCTTCGAGGCGGGCGACGGCGAGACCAGCGTGGGAGAAGGATTCGGTGGCGATGGACGGTGGGGATTGGATGGATTGCATTGTTCGACGCCGGGTTGCTGGGGCTGAATCGAACTATAGCAAGAACGAAGGCTCTCCGTCATTGCGAGCGTAGCGAAGCAATCCAGAAATTTCGCTGCGAAGGCAGACAGGATTGCTTCGCTGCGCTCGCAATGACGAATGGGATGACGCGCTTTCGCGCGTCACTTCTCCCGGAACGCCCGCATGAACTGGTCGTGCAGCGGCTTCATCAGATAGGACAGCATGGTGCGGTCACCGGTCTGGACGAAGGCCTCTGCCGGCATACCGGGGATCAGCTTGGAGTCGCCGAGTTTGGCGACCTCTTCCGCTGGCAACGAGACGCGGATGGTGTAGTAGCTCTGGCCGGTGCGCTGATCGGTGGTGACGTCGGGCGAGACGCGGCTGACGACGCCGTTGAGCTCGGGCGTGGTGCGCTGGTTGAAGGCGGACAGACGCAGCAGCGTCTTCTGGCCGATCTGGAGCTTGTCGATATCGACCGGATTGACCTTGGCCTCGACCTGGAGATCATCGGCCTGCGGCACGATCAGCATGAGTGCGTCACCGGCGGTGACGACGCCGCCGACGGTGTGCACCGTCGATTGCAGCACCATGCCGTCCTGCGGCGCGCGGATGTCAACGCGGCGAAGCTGATCTTCGGCCGCGACCTTGCGCTCGATCATTTCGCCGATCTTGTCGTTGGTCTCGCGCAAATCCTTCGAGACCTCGCTCACCATGTCCTTGTCGACCTGGATGATCTGGAGCTCGGTCTCGGTGATCTTGCCCTTGGCCTGCGCGCGCGAGGCGATGTATTGCGCGCGCTCGCCGTTGAGCCGGGCGGAATCGCGTTCGAGCGTGGTCAGGCGGGAGATCTGCACCAGGTGCTTGTCATAGAGATCGCGGACACCGACGAGTTCCTGCTGCACCAGCGAGATTTCCTTGTCCTTGGCTCTCTCCTGCGCGGAGAGCCCCTCGATCTCCTCGTTGAGCTGCTGGACGCGTTCGCGAAGCTGCGCCTTCTGGCCGGCGCGGCCGTTGACACGGACGTCGAACAGCTTGGTCTCGGCGGAGAGCAGGTTCTTGACATCGGGATCGTTGCCGCGCTCGAGCAGGACTTGCGGAAACTCCAGCTTGTCGATCCCGCGCTGCTCGGCCTGAAGCCGCGCCGTGCGCGCCTGCGCGGCGTCGAGATTCTTGGTGACGATGGCGAGGTTCGCCTTGGTGACGGTGTCGTCGAGCCGCACCACGATGTCACCTGCCTTGACCACGTCGCCGTCGCGGGCGCGCACCTCGCCGACCACGCCGCCGGTCGGATGCTGCACCTTCTTGACGTTGGATTCGACCACGATCTGGCCCGGCGCGATCAGCGCGCCCGAGATCTGCACCGTCGATGCCCAGCCGCCAAGGCCGACGGCCAGGACCAGCACGATCGCGAGACCGAGCATCAGGTGAAATCGGATCGATTCCCGCACCGTTCGCTTTGCGGCAGGCTTCCCGCCGCCGATCGCCATCGTGCTCATGCCTTGGCTCCGCTTTCGCTGACGATCTTGATCGGTGTCGGCGGCGTCACACGCGGCTGGAGTACCTGGGCGAGGACCTGTTCCTTCGGCCCGAAGGCCTGCATGCGGCCGTCGCGCAGCACCAGGATCTGGTCGACCGCTTCCACGCCGATCGGGCGGTGCGCCACCACGATGACGACGGCACCGCGCTCGCGCGCCCCACGGATGGCGCGGGTCAGTGCCTCGTCGCCTTCAGTGTCGAGATTGGAATTGGGCTCGTCGAGCACGATCAGGAACGGGTTGCCGTAGAGCGCGCGCGCCAGCGCCACGCGCTGCGCCTGGCCTGCGGAGAGCGAGGTGCCCTGCTCGCCGACCTGGGTGTTGTAGCCCTCGCGCATCTTGATGATCATCTCGTGCACGCCGGCCTCTTTCGCGGCAGCGATGATGCCGTCGGAGGTGGCGTCGGGATCGAAGCGGCTGATGTTCTGTGCGATGGTGCCGCCGAACAACTCGACGTCCTGCGGCAGATAGCCGATGTGGCGGCCGAGCATGTCCGACGACCATTGGTCGAGCGCCGCGCCGTCAAGCCGCACCTTGCCGCGAACCGGCTGCCAGACGCCGACCAGCGCGCGGATCAGCGACGACTTGCCGGAGCCGCTCGGTCCGATCACGCCGAGGCCGTTGCCGGCTTCGAGCGCAAAGGTGATGTCCTGGACGATGACGCGCTGGTCGCCGGGGGGCACCATGGCGACGCCTTCGACCGAAAGGCGGCTGGTGGGCGCCTGCAACTGGGTCGGCATCGTTTGCGCCGGCATCTGCTCCAAAAGACGGGTAAGGCGGTGCCAGCTCTGACGTGCCGCGACAAAGGATTTCCAGTGCGCGATCGCAAGATCGACCGGCGCAAGCGCACGGGCCGAGAGGATCGAGCCGGCGATGATGATGCCGGCGGTCGCCTCCTGGTGGATGACGAGATAGGCGCCGACGGCGAGCACGGCCGATTGCAGCATCATGCGCAGCACTTTTGCGACCGCGCCGAGACCGCCGGCGACGTCGCTCGCACGCTGGTTGCCGTCGAGATATTTTTCGTTGGCCTCGCTCCAGCGCGCGTTCATCCGGCCGGCCATGCCCATCGACACCATCACCTCGGCGTTGCGGCGGCTGGACTGGGCGATGTCGTTGCGCTGGGCGGCGAGCCCCATCGCCTCGCGCGCCGGCTGGCGGGACATGAACTCGGTGACCAGCGTCAGTCCGACCAGGATGATGGCGCCGATCAGCGCGGTGACGCCGATCATGACGTGGAAGGCGAAGCAGATGGCGAGATAGAGCGGCAGCCAGGGCAGGTCGAAGAACGCGCTCGGTCCCATGCCGCCGAGGAAGGAGCGGACATTGTCGAGATCGCGCAGCGGCTGAAGACCCTCGTTGCGGCTGCCAACCAGCAGCGGCAGGCGCACGATGGTGTCGAACACCCGCTTGTTCAGGGCTTCGTCCAGCGCGGTTCCGACCCGCCCCAGGATCCGGTTGCGGATCATGTCGAGCACGCCCTGCGCCATGTAGAGGAAGCTGGCGAGGACGATCAGGCCGACCAGCGTCGGAATGCTGCGGCTCGGCAGCACCCGGTCGTAGACCTCCAGCATGAAGATAGACCCGGTCAGATAGAGCAGGTTGATCATGCAGCTCATCAAGCCGACGCCGACGAACGCCGCGCGACAAGTGCGCAGCGCGTCACCGAGCTCTGAACGGCGGAGGCCGGGAACGGCTGCCATCAGTCTGATCTCTTTCGGGTGGGAGCCAAAGCCCCTGATTTCAAAGGCGAATTCAGGAGTAATTGACCCGGATTAATATCGCGTTTGCGCTCCTCGCCCAACGCAGCCGAATAATCCGGGACCCCTTTGGTCCACATCACCCCCGACCAGCCTCGCACGCAAGTCCGGAATCTCACGTTCTTGCGGCTTTTTCTTGCAGACATGTCACCTCTCCCCGGGCGGGGACAGGTCAAAAGTTCGATCAATTGAACTCGGGCGCCATTAGAACCGGCCGCCGCCGCGTACCAGCCGCACCACCAGCAGCAGGATGACCGCGCCGATCGCGGAATAGACGATTTCGGATATCAGCCCGGTGCCGATGTGAATGCCGAGCTTCGGGAACAGGAAGCTTGCGACCAGCGCGCCGGCGATGCCGACCACGATGTCGCCGATGATGCCGAACCCGGTTCCGCGCACCACCTTGCCCGCCAGCCAACCGGCAATCAGGCCGACGAACAGGATGACAAGCAGGCCTTCGTTGGAAATGTGCATAAGTGCGATCCCCCTCCGTGAACGGCCCCATGGAACTGGAGCCGGGATGAATGAGGTGTGAATGCTGCTCCCCGTTCCCCGGTCCAAATATTAGGACAGCGCGGTGACCGGCTCCGCCAGCACACACCTAGCCGCCCTGCCCGCTCCCACTTCCACATTCGCGGGCAGTTGCTCCATGCAGCGAGGCTGGGCCACGGCGCAGCGGGGGGCAAAAGAGCAGGTGTTGGGCTTTTCAGCCAGCGAGGGCGGCGTGCCGGGGATGGTTTCAAGCCGCTGCCCCCGCTTGGCGCCGTGGATGGTGGAGGCAAGCAGTCCCTTGGCATAGGGATGTACCGGCGAGCGGACGATGTCGCGAAGCGTGCCCTGCTCCACGATCTGGCCGGCATACATCACCGCGACGCGGTCGCAGATCTCGATGGCGACGCCGATGTCGTGGGTGACGAAGATGACGGACATGCCGAATTCACGCTGCAACTCGCGTAGCAGCAGCAGGATCTGGATCTGCACGGTGGCGTCGAGCGCCGTGGTCGGCTCGTCCGCCAGCAGGATCTTCGGCCGGCAGGCGAGCGCCAACGCGATCATCGCGCGCTGACGCATGCCGCCGGACATCTCGTGCGGATAGGCATCGAGACGACGCTTGGCGGAAGGAATGCGCACGACCTCGAGCATGTCGAGTGCTCTCGCGCGTCCCTCCGCATAGCTTTTGCCCTCGTGCCGCACGACGCTTTCGGCGATCTGCGCGCCGATGGTGTAGACCGGATCGAGCGCGAGCGCGGGCTCCTGGAAGATCATCGACACGGTCTGTCCGCGGAACGACGACAGCTGCTCGTCGTTCATGGCGAGCACGTCGCGGCCCATGACGTTGACCTTGCCCGCGATCTGCGTGCGCTTCTTCGGCAACAGCCGCATCAACGCGCGCAAGGTCACGCTCTTGCCCGAACCGGACTCGCCGAGCAGGCCCAGCACCTCGCCATCGCCGAGCGAGAGACTGAGATCGTTCACGGCATAGACCGTGCGCTCCCCGGTAAAGCAGATGTTGAGGCCTGAGATCTCGACGAGCTTTGTCATGACGGAAGTTTCGGCAGCCTATCGTGATAGTCGGTGACGCGCTGGAATGCCGCGCCGATGGTGATCAAGGTCGCCTCGTCGAAGGAGCGGCCGATCAGCTGCATGCCAATCGGAAGACCGCTCTTGGTGAAGCCTGAGGGCACGGTGAGCGACGGCAGGCCGAGAAAGTTCACCGGACGGGTGAACAGCGTCAGCCGCTGTAACAGCGCCGGCGCGTTCGGCCCGCCGCCGACGTCGCTCTCCTCGATCGTCGGCGCCGGCACGGGAGAAGCCGGTGCGATAATCGCGTCAACGCCCGCGGCCGCCGCATTGTGCGCGGCGAGCGCCGGGCCGCGCCAGCGCATCGCCTCGAGATAGGTGATGGCGGGAACGGCAAGACCGTTCTGAAGCCGCATCAGGACCTGCGGGCCGTAATCCTGGGCACGCTCGATCATCCAGCGCTTGTGGAACGCGGCCGCTTCGGCCGCGAGAACGAGCTGGCTTGCCGCGGACAATTGCCGCTGGTCCGGCAGCTCGATTGTGACGATGTCGGCGCCCTGGCGCTTGAGAACGGCGATGGTCTCGTCGAGCACGCGCGCGACCTCGCTATCGAGATCGTCGACATAGAAGGACGAAGGGACGCCGATTTTGAGACCTTTCAGCGAGCCCTTGGTCGCGCCGACATAGTCGGAAAGCGGCTCGTGGCTGCAGGTCGAATCCTGGGGATCAGGGCCGGCCATCAACGCCAGCAGCAGCGCGCAGTCCTCCGCGGTGCGGGCAAGCGGGCCGACCGTGTCGAGCGACTGCGACAGCGGCATCGCGCCGGCGCGGCTGACGCGGCCCACGGTGGTCTTCAGCCCGGTGACGCCGCAGAAATGCGCGGGCATGCGGATCGAGCCGCCGGTGTCGGAGCCCAGCGCCGCATAGGTCAGCCGCGCCGCGACCGCCGAGCCGGAGCCCGACGACGAGCCACCGGTGATATGCGCGACGTTCCAGGGATTGCGCACCGGACCGTAATGGGCATTGTGGCCGGTCGGCCCATAGGCGAACTCCGCCAGATGCAGCGTGCCAAGGCGGACCTGGCCGGCGTCCTTCAGGCGCTGCAAGGCGGTGGAGGTCACCGTCGGCACGAAATCGCGACGGATCAGCGAGCCGCAGGTCGCGACGCGGCCGGCGTCGTAATACATGTCCTTGTGCGCGAGCGGCACGCCATGCAGCGGCCCGCGGACTTCGCCTTTGGCGAGTTCGGCGTCGGCAGCGTCGGCGGCCTTCAGCGCGGCCTCCGATTCGATCGACATGAAGGCGTTGAGATGCGGCTGCCATTGCGCGATGCGGTGCAACAGCGCGCGCGTGACCTCATGCGAGGACACCTGCTTCATCGCGATCGCACGCGCGACCTCGGCGAGCGTCATCAATGCAGGCTCGGCACTCATTTCGACACCTTGTGCGTCTGCGCGATCGGATACAGCGAAGGCTCGAGGTCGAACGGCAACGTGCCGGCGATGGCCGCAAAGCCTTCAAAGGCAGGTCCGATGGAATTGGAGATGCGCGTCGCGATCTCGTCGTCGACGGGAACGCCCGCGACCTGTGCCGTCGCCTTGATCTCTTTTGTCGTCGGTCTCGTCATGCGGTTTCCTCCTTCGGCGAGCGGCTATGGCCTGAACCCGGGATCGCCATGTAGCACGCGGCCTCGTGGCCCATTGTATCGAGCGCGGTGAGCTTTGGTGTCGCATTTGCGCAGAGCGGCTCCGCAAACGGACAACGGGTATGGAAGCGGCAGCCGGACGGCGGATCGATCGGATTGGGCGGATCGCCCGTGATCGGCGGCGTCTCGGTTCGGCTATCAGGATCGGAGGACGGCATCGCGGCCAGCAGCGCACGCGTATAGGGATGCGCGGGCCTGTCCCACACCCGGTCGACCGGACCGAGCTCGACGACCTCGCCGAGATACATCACCAGCACGCGATCGCTGATGTAGCGGACGACGTTGAGGTCGTGGCTGATGAAGAGATAGGTCAGCCCAAACTCGCTCTTGAGATCGGCGAGCAAATTGAGCACCTGCGCCTCGACGGACTTGTCGAGCGCGGAGACCGCTTCATCGAGGATCACCAGCCGCGGCGACAGCGCCAGCGCACGTGCGATGTTGATGCGCTGGCGCTGGCCTCCGGAGATCTCGTGCGGGTAGCGATTGGCGAAATTTGCAGGGACCAGCCCCACCTTGCCCAGCAGCTCGCGCGCCAACGCACGCGCCGCGCCGTCCGCCATGTCGTGCACCTTCGGGCCGAAGGCGATCGATTCCTCGATGGTCAGGCGCGGATTGAGCGAGGCGTAGGAATCCTGGAACACCATCTGCATGCCGCGGCGCAGTTCGCGCAAGCTTAGCGACTGCCCGACACTCATGCCGTCATAGATGATGTCACCGGTATCGCGCGGCATCAGGTGCATCAGCAGCCGCGCGGTGGTCGACTTGCCGCAGCCGGATTCACCGACGATGCCGACGGTCTCGCCCTTGGCGACGGAGAAGGACACGTTGTCCACCGCGCGCACGGTGCGCTTTGCGGCGAACAATCCGCCACGAACCGGAAAATGCTTGGTGAGGCCATTGACCTGAAGCAGCGGCTGCGCGACGCCGCCGCGGTCCTCGACCGGTTCCAGCATCAAGACGGAAGCGTTGGTTTCGCTCATGGCTAGTTCCTGATGTCCATGGCGCTACGCAGGCCGTCCGAGAGCAGGTTGAAGCAGACCGAGACCGCGAAGATCATCGCACCGGGGAGCGCGGCGACCCAGGGGTTGACGTAGATCGCGGTGCGCAAGGTGTTCAGCATCAGGCCCCATTCCGGCTCCGGCGGCTTGGTGCCGAGGCCGAGGAATGAGAGGCCTGCCGCTAGGATCATCGAGACCGAAATCAGGCTGGTGGCATAGACGAAGATCGAACCGAGCACATTGCCGAGGATATGTACGCGCATGATGGTGAATGGACCGGCACCGGAGGCACGCGCGGCGTCGACGAAGTCCATGTTGCGCACGCCTGTCGTGACGCTTTCGGCGACGCGTGTGATCTGCGGCACGAACACGACGGTCAACGACACGATGGAATTGAGGATGCCGGCTCCGAGTGCGCCGGAGATCGCAATCGCCAGCAGCACGGACGGAAACGCGTAGAACACGTCGATCGTGCGCATGATCGCGGTGTTGAGTTTGCCGCCGACATAGCCGGCGACGAGGCCGAGCGAGGTGCCGATGCAGAAGGCGAGGATCACCGGCAAAATGCCGATGAGGAGCGACAGCCGCCCGCCATAGATCAGCCGCGCCAGCATATCGCGACCGAGCTCGTCGGTGCCGAGCGGGTAGCCTGATGTGCCGATGTGGCGCAGGCGCCGGATCATCGAGCCCTTGTAGGGATCTTCCAGACCGAGCCACGGCGCAACGATCGCAGACAGGAAGATCAACAGCAGCACCAGCGCGCAGACCATGCTGACCTTGTCGCGCCGGATGCGGCGGCCGACGGTCGCCCAATAGCCGCGCGCCCTGGTCGCGGGCGCGGCCTGAAGCGCCGCATTGCTTGTGACGGACAAAGGAAGCTCGCTCATCGCTAGCCCCGCTTGATGCGCGGATCGATCGCGGCTTGCGCGATGTCGACCAGCAGATTGAGAAAGACGAAGAACAGCGCCAGGATCAGGATCGTGCCCTGCAGCAGCGGCAGGTCGCGCTGGAAGATCGCGGAGTTGAGCAGGAAGCCCGAGCCCGGCCAGGAGAACACGGTCTCGATCAGGATCGAGCCGCCGAGCATGTAACCCAGTTGAAGCCCCATCACCGCGAGCGCGGTGGGCGCGGCGTTCTTGATGACGTGGCGGAACACACCGCGCTCATGCAGGCCTTTTGCACGCAGCGCCTCGACAAAATCCTGGCTGAGAATATCGCCGGTCAGCGCGCGCACCGTGCGGGTGACGATGCCCATCGGGATCACCGAGGTCGTTATCGCCGGCAACACGAGATATTTGAGATGCCCCCAATCCCAGGCCCAGGCGGTGGAGCCGCCGGGCCCGGCGCCGACCGCGGGCAGCCAGTTCAGCTGGACCGAAAAGATGATGACGAGCACCATGCCGAGCCAATAATGCGGCACCGAAACACCGGCGATGGCAAAGGACGTCGCCAGCTTGTCGACCCAGGTCTCGCGGAAATAGCCGGCGATCAGGCCGAGCAGGATGCCCATGGTAAAGCCGATGATGGCGGCGGCAACCGCCAGCGTGACGGTGTTGCTGACCGCGCGCATGACCTCGGCAAGCACGGGACGCCCGCTGGCGATGGAATTGCCGAGATCGCCATGCAGCGCGCGCATCAGCCACAGGCCGAACTGCACCGGCAGCGGGCGGTCAAAACCGTAGGCGGCGCGGAGTTGTGCGGCAAGCTCCTGCGACGCATCGGCCGGCAGCACCGCGACGAGCGGATCGCCCGGCGTGATGTGCACAAGCAGAAAGCACACCAGCGCGACGCTGATGACGATCGGGACGACATAGACGATGCGTCTGGCGATATAGGCAAGCACGTCGGATTCTTTCTTCCCTTCTCCCCTTGTGGGAGAAGGTGGCATAGGCCGCCTCAGGCGGCCTTTTTTTTAAGACGACGCCGAAGCAGAGCTTCGGCTACGGCGCCGGACGAGGGCTTGTTTCCGCGGATGATACTGCGTTGAGAGGTCCGCATTCGCGGAGAGAGACCCCTCACCCGGCTTCGCTAAAGCGAAGCCACCCTCTCCCGCAAGGGGAGAGGGTACAGCGAGTACGTTGCTAGCAGCTCACTACTGAATCGACACCAGCGAGAAGTCGATGAACCAGCTCTTCGGCTGCACGACGCCTGTCACCTTCGGGCTGATGGCGCGGGGCCCGACGTCGTGGGCGACGTAGAGGAAGGCGGCGTCGTCGACGGAGGCCGCGTGCAGTTCGGCGAGCGCGGCGTCACGCGCGGCGGGATCGAAGGTTTGCCGCGCCTTCTTCACCAGTTCATCGAACTTGGGATTGTTGATAAAGCCCCAATTGTTCGAGACCGGCGGCGCCATGCCCGATTGCAGGAAGCGCACCAGGGCGAAGAACGGATCCATCGCCGCATAGGTGACGTTGGTGGCATTCGAGCTATTGGCGCTGGGATCCTTGGCGCCGCGGCGCCAGTTGGTGAACAGCGTATTCCATTCGATGACGTCGAGTTGCACGTCGAAATAGCATTCGGCCAGTGCTTGCTGGATATATTCGTTCATCGGCAGCGGCTGCATCTGGCCCGAGCCGGACGCAGAGGTCTGGGTCTTGACCGTCAGCTTCTTGTTCGGACCGAAGCCTGCCTCCTGCATCAGCTTCTGCGCGGCAGCCTTGTCATACTTGATCTCGAAGGTCGGCTTTCCGCGCCAGGGATGGCCGGGTTCGAAGGTGCCGGTCGCGGGCACCATCAACCCTGCAAGCAGACCGTCCTTGAGACCTTCGCGGTCGATGCAGAGGTTTGCCGCCTTGCGCACGCGGATATCGTTCCAGGGCGAGCCTTCGACGCGCGAGAACTGCCATGGCCAGACATGCGGCTGCTCGTTGGCGTAGAGCTTGAAGCCGCGCTGCTTCAATTCAGGCAGCGCGTCCGGCGCCGGCGCCTCGATCCAATCGACCTGTCCTGAGAGCAGCGCCGCGGTGCGTGCATTCGCTTCCGGCATCGGCAACAGCACCATCTTGTCGACCTTGGGCACGCGCGCCTTGTCCCAATAGCTCGCGTTCTTGACCAGTTCAAGCCGCTCGCGCGGGGTGAAGGCCGCCATCTTCCACGGGCCAGTGCCCGCGGCGTCCTTGGCAAAGGCGGTCCATGCGGCCTGCGACTTCGCCTTGGCGTCGGCGCCTTCCGCCTTGTCATAAAAATGCTGCCACTTCGCCGGGCTCGCCATGAACAGGTTGGTGAGGTTGATCGGCAGGAAGCTGTCGGGCTCCTTGGTGGTGAGTTCGACCGTCATGTCGTCGATCTTCTTCGCGGACGCCAGCGTCGGCATACGCGACGCCGTAACGCCGACTTGGCTGGCATCGAATTGCGGCGCGTCCTGCTTCAGCACTTTCTCGACATTCCACACCACGGCATCGGCGTTGAACGGAGAGCCGTCATGGAAGGTGACGCCCGGGCGCAGCTTGAATGTCCATTTGGTCTTGTCGGCGTCGTCGACCTTCCACTCGGTGGCAAGACCGGGGATCACTACGCTGGCCTTGTCGGCCGAGGACAGGTCCCAGCCGGTCAGCGCGTCATACATGGTGAGGCCGGTGAAGCGGTTGCCTTCAAATCCCTGATCCGGCTGGCCCAGCGTGCGCGGAATATCGGCAGCGGTCATGCCGATCCGCAGCACAGTGTCGGCGCTGGCCACGCGCGGCCACGCTGCCGCACTCGTCAGAGCCAGCGCAGCCATCAGTGCCGCCCGCGTAGTCTTCTTGATAAGCATCGACTCAATCCTCTTCGTCTTTCGATGATCAATTTTGATGCAATCGTATGCAATGGCTGTGCCAATGGGGAAACTTATTCTGCGAATTGTCCCTGCGACGACAAGTCCTTGTGATCGGACGTCGGCGAGGGCCGCCCGCTGCCTATTCTGGCATCAAGATTGCAAGTTTGGCCCCGATTTCTCCCTGGGAGCTATGGGCCATGCGTATCCGACTGCCGACCTGTCTCGCCGTGCTTGCGCTGGCGTTTTCCGCAATTTCGGCGCGTGCCGAAACGGTGGTGCGCTACGGCATCTCCATGGCGGATATTCCGCTGACGACGGGCCAGCCCGACCGCGGTGCCGGCGCCTATCAGTTCACGGCCTACACGATCTACGACCCCTTGGTGGCCTGGGAGATGGACGTCGCCGACCGGCCCGGCAAGCTGGTGCCGGGACTGGCCACGGAGTGGAAGGTCGACGACACGAACAAGACCAAGTGGCGCTTCACCTTGCGCAAGGGCGTGAAGTTTCACGACGGCAGCGAGTTCGATGCCGATGCGGTGATCTGGAATCTGGACAAGGTGCTCAACGACAAGGCGCCGCAATTCGACAAGCGGCAGAGCGCGCAGGTGAAGACCCGCCTGCCCTCGGTCGCAAGCTACACCAAGATCGACGATTCCACAGTGGAGATCACCACCAAGACGGTCGATTCCTTCTTTCCCTACCAGATGCTCTGGTTTCTTGTGTCGAGCCCCGCGCAATACGACAAGCTCGGCAAGGATTGGGACAAGTTCGCGAGCCAGCCCTCCGGGACCGGCCCATTCAAACTGACGAAACTGGTGCCGCGCGAGCTCGCCGAGCTCACGAAGAATCCGGATTATTGGAACAAGAAGCGCATTCCCAAGGTCGACAAGCTCGTGCTGGTGCCGATGCCGGAAGCGCTGACGCGCACCAATGCGCTGCTCGCCGGGCAAGTCGACCTGATCGAGACGCCGGCGCCGGACGCCGTGCCGCAGCTCAAGGCGGCCGGCATGAAGCTCGTCGATAACATCACGCCGCATGTCTGGAATTATCATCTGAGCGTGCTGCCGGGCTCGCCCTGGACCGACATCCGCCTGCGCAAGGCGCTCAATCTCGCGATCGATCGTGAGGCAGTGGTCGGCCTGATGAACGGCCTCGCAAAACCCGCCAAGGGCCAGGTCGATCCATCCAGCCCGTGGTTCGGCAAGCCGAGCTTCGAGCTGAAATACGATGTCGCCGCGGCGAAGAAGCTGGTCGAGGAAGCCGGCTACTCCAAGGCGGAGCCGCTGAAGGCCACCTTCATCATCGCACAAGGCGGCACCGGCCAGATGCTGTCGCTGCCGATGAACGAATTTTTGCAGCAGAGCTTCAAGGAGATCGGCATCGACATCGATTTCAAGGTGGTCGAGCTCGAGACGCTCTATACGCATTGGCGCAAGGGCGCGGCCGACGAGATCAACGCCGGCATCACCGCCAACAACATCGCCTACGTCACCTCGGATCCCCTTTACGCCATCGTCCGCTTCTTCCATTCGAGCCAGATCGCGCCGGTCGGCGTCAACTGGGGCGGCTACAAGAACCCGAAGGTCGACGCGCTGATCGACGAGGCCAAGCAGACCTTCGATGCCACCAAGCAGGACGAACTGCTGGCCCAGGCGCATGCGCTGATCGTTGACGACGCCACGCTGGTGTGGGTGGTCCACGACACCAACCCGCATGCACTGTCGCCCAAGATCAAGCAGTTCGTGCAAGCGCAGCACTGGTTCCAGGATCTGACGACGATCGGGGTGGAGTGAGACGGCAGCTCAACCCTCTGCCGTCGTCCTGGCGAACGCCAGGACGACACCTCTTGTTGGGCGGCAGCGAGAGCCTCTCGCCCCCCTTACTTCGTCAGCAGCGCATACGCCCCGGTCCAGCCCTCCGCCGGCGGGTTGATCTGGAAATCCTTGATGCGGGCTTCGTACAGCCCGAACAGCTTTTCCAGCGTGTCGGCATCCTCGCTGCGACGACCGCGCTCGATCGCATCCAGCGCGCCCTGCCAGTCGCGGCCGCGATAGCAGGCAAGCATCTCGATGGTGACGTTGCGCAGGCGCTGGAACGGTCCAGAATGCAACACGTCGCCGCGGCCGGCGATGGCGTAGATCACTTCCGGCTCGGTCTTGCCCTTGACCATGATGAAGTCGAGCTCGAGGATTGCGAACTTGTCCTTGGCGGCGAGCGCGGTCCTCGAGCCGACGATGATGGGAAAGCCGTACTCTTTCGACTGACCTTCCAGGCGCGAGGCCAGGTTCACGCTGTCGCCGAGCACCGAATAGTTCTTCTTCAGGTCGGAGCCCATGTTGCCGACCACGCCGATGCCGGTGTTGAGACCGATACCGACATTGAGCGGGATGTAGACGTGGCCGCCATCGGCGGCTTCCTGCTCGCGGTCCTTGTTCACCGCGTCGATCTTCTCGAGCATCTGGATCGCGGCCTCGCAGGCGTTGACCTCATGCGCGGCATCGTCGAGCGGCGCGTTCCAGAACGCCATGATGGCGTCGCCCATATATTTGTCGATATAGCCCTTCTGATCGATGATCACGTCGGTCAGCGGCGTCAGGAAGCGGTTCATGAGCGCGATGAGCCCCTGCGGATCGTGCTTGTAGGTTTCCGATATGGTGGTGAAGCCGCGCACGTCGGAGAACATGATCGTCATCTCGCGCTCCTCGCCGCCCAGCACGAGCTTTTCCGGCGACTGGGCGAGCTGCTCGACCAGAACCGGCGACATGTATTGCGCGAACATGCCGCGGATCTGCACGCGCTGCCGCTGTTCGCGCACGAAGCTGGCGAAGATCAGCGTCAAATAAATCGCCGTGGTCGAGAGCAGCGGATAGGTGAAGTCGATGAGATAGCGATATTGCGCGTAGAAGAACCAGGACACGCCGATCAGGATCGCGGCGAACGTCGCACCCGCAAGCACGAGGCGTACCGGTCCGAGATTCGGCGTGAAGATGATGACCAGAATTCCGATGACGAGCGCCGCGAGCAGCTCGACGCCAAGCGCGTAGTTCGGCTGCGAGATCACGGCGCCGCTCAGCACGTTTTCGAGCACCTGCGCATGGATCTCGACGCCCGGCATGGTCGAGGACACCGGCGTGGTCTTGATGTCGTTCAGTCCGACCGCGGAAGTGCCGACCAGCACCAGCTTGCCGGAGAACTTGCCCGGCGGCACCGTGTTGTCGAGCACGTCGGCGGCCGAGACGTAGATCGAGGGATCCTGGCGGGCATAGTGCACCCATAGCTGACCGTTCCTGTCGGTCGGAATCTCCACACCCCTCAGACGCACGGCCCGCACACCAGTCTTGTCGGTCCTGACAAGCAGCGTCGGCGTGCCCGTGACGACGCGCAGAATCTCGAGGCTGAGCGAGGGCATGATCATGCCCTGGGCGCGCATGATCATCGGCACGCGGCGGATCAGGCCGTCGCGCTCGGTCCTGATCGAGAACAGGCCGCGGCCGGCAGCGACCTTCTCGATGACGGGCACGTTGCGCAGGAGGCCCGGGAATTCGAACAGGAAGCGTTCGGCGCCCTCCTCACCGACCGTCGCGACGCCGGTGAAGGGCAGCGACTTGTCGACCTCGGAGGATATGGCGTGCTGCCCGGTCTCGCCCAGCACCACGCGCGAGCGCTTGATCGCTTCGGACAGGATCTGGTCGTTGCTCGGCAGCTCGCGCAGCTTGGCGCGGGTGGCATCGTCCAGATCGCGCATCTGGCTCGCGACGATATCCGGGTTGAGCCGGTCGGCCTCCGAGAACACCACGTCGAAGCCGATCGCGACCGCGCCGTTATTGGTGAGGTTCTGGATCAAATCGGCGATCCGCGTCCGCGGCCACGGCCACTGGCCGAGCTTGGCGAGGCTCTTGTCGTCGATGTCGACGATGGTGACCGGCCGCGCCGTCTTGTGGCGCGGATCGATCAACTGAAACATGTCGAAGGTGCGGAGCCGCAATTCCTGGATCGGCGGCGGATCCCAGAGCCGGGCGCCGGCAAACACGACCAGCAGCCCAAGGCACATCAGCCGCGCAAACCCGAACTTCCGCGTAAACCACCGCCGCAGGATTTTGAGACGTTTCATGCCGGTCGGACTTCCTGGCCTGCATCATGCCGTGCGCGCCGATCATGGAGCGTCCGCGTGCAATTGGCCATCACCTGCATGCACAGGATTATGGATTTTTTGCCCCGGTCAAGGCGCAGGCCGGGCGCTCGTCAGGTGACATGGAAGATGAAATCGCTGGCCTTGAGATTCGCGGTCACATTCTGCAGCAGCAGCGATTCGCTCTCCAAGACCGGCTCTCCCTCATGCTGGCCGATCTCGTGGGTCCACGAAACCAGCATCTCGCCAGATTGCGATGCGATGGTGATATTGCTCCAGTCCACGTCAGAGAACTGCCGCAGATCGATCTTGTCGAGGCCGGCCGCAAAATCGGCGATGATGTGCTGGCCATCGGCCCCCGATGCGTTCGGCGAGAACACGAACTGATCCTTGCCACCGCCGCCGGTGAGCGTGTCGCCGGTCTCGGTCGCGAAGATGACGTCCTTGCCGCCGGTGCCTTGCAGCGTCATGCCCTGGCCGCTCGCGCCCTCGACGAAGATGAAGTTGATGGTGTCGTTATGGCCGGCGGAGTCGGCAACGGTCAGAGTGATCTGGTCGGTCGCGGGCGGCTGCAGGCATTCATCGGTGCTGGCGCCGGCCGGATCGTAGGTGATGCCCGCGCCGCCCGCGAGGGCCGCGTTGATCTGCGCAAGCGTACCGGACGCCGGATAGACACTGACGGTGCTGATATCCGGATTCGCTGTCGACACCGTGACGGTGAACGTGTCCGTGCCGGCGTCGGAATCGGTATCGGTGACCACGAGATCGGTGATGATCTCGTTGCTGTTCTCGATGATGTGCTCGACCTGGAAGCTCTCGGTGTCGATGACCGGACCGGTGGCGTCGCTGGCCCCGGTCACATCCACCGTGAGCATGGCCGTGCCGATCGCACCGTGCACGTCCGCGGTCTGGACAGTAAAAATATCCGCGTAGGATCCTTCCGCCAGCGCGTTGATCGCGGCGGCGCTCGGAACGTAGCTGTAGCTGCCGTCGGGATTGACCGTCAGCGTCCCGTACAGTCCCCCGGCTGTCGTCGCAGCATGGTGATCCGCATTGAGAACGGAATAGGTCAGGGTCGCCGTCTCGCCGGTATCGACATCATTGCCCGTCAGCGTCCCGATGAAATCGGAGAAGGTGTCGGCAGCGGCCGTATCCGTGAGCGCGCCGATGTGGAGATCGGACAGCGTCGGCGCGTCGTTCGTGCCGGAGATGTTGACGGTGACGACTGCGCTCGTGCCCGCGCCATCAGCATCCGACGGAACGATGGTGTATTGCAGCGACAGCGTCTGGCCGGCCGCGAGGAAATCGAAGGCCTGACCGCCCGAATTGAACTGCCACGTAAACTGGGTGCTGGTGGCCGTGCCGTCGAGGATCTCGCCGGGCGGGACGGTGAGGTAGTTCAGCAGGTCCGCATGCGACAGCCCGCCGACGCTGCCGGTTTGCAGCACGCCGTCGAGAGCAACCTGCATCTGGCTGACCGACACCGTGACGTGATCGATCGCGTCGACGTCGGAGACCGCCAACACGCCATGCGAAAGCTGGCCGGCATTGGTTTCCATCAGATCGGCAAGGTCGATATTGAGGCCTTGGGCAGGGTTGACCGAATTGGCGGCCGTGATCCCGCTGTCGTCGCCGAGCTGATAATACGCGGCCAGACTCGCCTCGCTGCCGGTGAGCGTGGTGAAATCGATCGTCTGGATCTGCGTCTGCGTGAGCGCGGTGGTCCAGACGCTGACATCGGCGATCGAGCCGAAGAAGCCCTCCCCTCCAAAGCCCGCTGCGCCTGGCTCGCTCGCGGCGCCAATCATCATGTAAGACGCCGACGGACTGCCGTCGATCGGGTTGACGCCCCATGACTGCGAATATTCGAGGTTTCCATCGAGATAGAGCGTGAAGGTGCCGTTGTCGCGGGTCAGTGCGATGTTGTGCCATTGCGAGGCCGTAAGCGCGACACCGGTATCCTCGATGTCGACGCCGCCTGCGAGAATCTGCAGCTCCAAGGTACCATCGACGTTGACGGTGCCAAGCATACCGAAGCCGGCGGTCGAGGTGTTGCCGTTGTAGAACAGGATCTGGCCGTGACCCGGATCGGCGCCCCCGCTCCAGTTCACCCGGCCGTCCAGCGTCACGTCATTAGTCGCGACCGTCGGCACGTCGCCGACCGCGATGGTCTTGCCGTCGAAGTTTATGTAGTCCGACGTGACATAGGAAACGGCCGGCGCATCGTTGGTGCCGGTGATCGTGACCGTGACGTCCTGGCTGACCTTGCCGCCCTGCTGGTCGTCGAACGTGACGGTGTAGACCTGAGTGATGGTCTGCCCCTCCGCCAACGACTGCAGCACGGGATCGCTATTGTCCAAGGTGAAGTGCCAGCCAAGTGTCGCAGCGGCGCTGGTATCGCTTGCGGATTCGGACACCGCGTCGATCGTGAAGGTGCCGATATTCGTGCTGTCGTCCTCGAAGCCCGGCAGGGCCGAGCTGACGGACGACGATTTGAACGACCACTCGGTCGTGTGGGTGTCGATCAGGTCGATGTCCTGGATCGCCAGCGTGCCGCCGGTCGATAATGACAAGCCGTCATCCTCGGTGACCGTACCCGTCGCCGCAGCAGTGTCGCTCGTGACCGTCGGCGCGTCGTTGGCGCCGTTAATCGTGACGGTCACGTCCTGCGAGACATGCGCGCCGTGATCGTCGGTGAAGGTGACGGTGTAGACCTGGGTGATGGTCTGGCCTTGGGCCAGCGATTGCAGCACCGCATCGTTGTTGTCGAGGCTGAAGTGCCAGCCCAGCGTCGCTCTGTTGTCGGCATCGGTGCTGAATTCGTACACCGACGGATCGATCGTGAAGCTGCCGAGCGGCGTGTCGTCATCGAAACCCGGCAGATGCGCGCTCGATGTCCACGACTTGAACACCGCCTGCGCCGTATGGGTGTCGATCAGGTCGAGATCCTGGATCGCCAGCATACCGTCGATCGACAGCGTCGCGCAGGCATCCTCGGTCACAGCTCCGGCAGCATCGGCAGCGTCACTCGTGATCATCGGCGCGTCATTGGCGCCGTTGATCGTGACGGTCACGTCCTGCGAGACGTACGCGCCGTGATCGTCGGTGAAGGTAACGGTGTAGACTTGGGTGATGGTCTGGCCCTGAGCCAGCGATTGCAGCATCGCATCGTTAGTGTCGAGGCTGAAGTGCCAGCCCAGCGTCGCACCGTTGTCGGTGTCGGTGTTGAACTCGGCGACGTCGGAATCGATCGTGAAGCTGCCGAGCGGCGTATCGCCGTCGAAGCCCGGCAGATGCGCGCTCGATGTCGCCGATTTGAACACGGCCTGCGCCGCATGGGTGTCGATCAGGTCGAGATCCTGGATCGCCAGCGTGCCGTCGGTCGACAGCGTCGCTCCGGTGTCCTCGGTCACAGCTCCGGTGGCATCCGCGGCACTGCTGGTCATCGTCGGCGCGTCGTTGGTGCCGGTGATGGTGACCGTGACGTCTCGGGTGACCGTCCCACCATGATGATCGTCGACCGTGACGGTGTAAACCTGCGTGATGGTCTGGCCCTTGGCCAGCGACTGGAGCACCGGATCGCTATCGTCGATCGTAAAGGTCCAGCCGACTGCCCCTCGCGTGCTGACGCCGGGACTCTCGCTCACCGCCGTGAGCGCGAACGTGCCGATATGCGAAGTGCCGTCGCTGAAGCCGGGCAGATGCGCGTTCGAAACCGTCGACTTCAGATCGAAACTCGCGGTGTGGGTGTCCGTGAGATCGGGATCGTTGAAGGTAACGGTGCCATTGGCGGCGAGCGTGGCCGCACTATCCTCGGTTACCGCACCTGTCGGGGTGGTGGAGTCTTCGACGATCGTCGGGAGGTCGTTGGTGCCCTCGACATTGACGTCTGCACCATTGATGGACACGGTGATCGGCGTGCTGACGACACCGCCGTGCCCGTCATCGACCTGCACCACATAATTGAGGGTCAGCGTCTCGCCTTCGGCGAGGAAATCGAAGAGATGGTCGGGAACGCTGTAGGCCCAGGTGGCCGAGCCGTTGTTGCCGTTTCCGGCGCCCTGCACCACGGTCAGCGGCACCTCGACGGCGGCGATCGCGGCGCGCTGCTCCGGCGTCAGCGTCGCGGTGATATCGCGCCCTTCGACATCTAGATATTTGAACGGCTGGGTGGACGAAAGCGCCGCGCTCACGATCGGCCGGTCCGTCAGATCGACATCGCTGAAGATGACTGTGCCCGTGATGGTGTCCAGAGCCTCGTTGCCGGTCCCGACCTTCTCGATGACGGTGCCACCCGACGTCGCGACGGTGGGCTTGTCGTTGGTGCCGGTGATCGTGATGGTGATCGTTCTGGTGGCGGTGTCCGGGCTCACGGTGAAATTGTTGGCGATGCGGACCGTGTAGGTCAGCGTCAACGTTTCGCCAGCCGCGAGGAAGTCGAAGACGTGGTCGGGGATCGTGTAGGTCCAGACCGCCGAGCCGGTGTTGGTGTTGCCGCCCTTGGCGACCACGTCGATGTTGATCAGCGTCGCCGCGATGTCCTGCTTCTGGAGCGAGGTGAGCGATGCGGTGACATCGTGCAGTCCGGCGTCCTTGTAGACGTAGTTGGGCGCGTCGCCGAGGCTCACGCTCACCGTCGGCCGGTCACCCAGGTTCTGGTCGAGGAAGGTGATCAGGCCGGAGATCGTGTCGGAATGCGTCGTGTCGCCAGTTGTGTTCGCGCGCTCGGTCAGCGCGAATTCCGACGTCACATTGCCGTTGAGATCGAGGGTGCGCGCGTCGGGCGGGCCGGGAATACGGTTGCTGGTCGACGTGGATGTGCCGGGGCCCTGCGGTCCCTGCGGATTGAGGTTCGCGAAGGTCGCAATCGCGGTGGCGCCGGTTGGCGTCTTGAGCAAGATATCGTAGCTGGTCTGTGTGATCGAATCGGTGAAGTTCGTGGTCAGCTTGGTGTTGGTGTTGTTGTCGGTGAACTTCAGCGTGAACACGTCCGTGATCAGCTTCTGGACGTCCGGCGACATCAGCGCATTGCTGATCGAGACGTTGCCGCCGCTGATCTGGATCATCTGGCCGGCCTGGTTGACCGTCGCGATCGGCAGCAGCGTGACCTTGTCGAACAGGATGTAGGAGCCGGTCGTGCCGTTCGGCTCGACCAGCACCTGGAAGCTCGCCTCCGGCTGCGGTTCACCGCCCCCGGCGGGAACGACGAAGTGGATCTGGCTCAGCACCGCCGTGCCGCGGATGCCCATGGTGGCGACCGGGGTGTCGATCTTCATGTCGCCATGCTTGGCGGTCTCGCCGGCAACGAAGGTGATGGTGCCTGCGACCAGACTAAGCAGCGAGGAATTGTTCGACCCGTTGGGGTCGTAGACCATCTCGTTCAGCACCATCCGCGCATTGGAGGACAGGCCGAACACCGTACCGTCGATGAAGGTGATGCCGAGCGTCGAGTCGCCGCCGGTCGAGACCACGTCGCCCTTCTCGACGTTGTCGCCGTTGTTCAGGATGATGGAGACTCCGTTGCGGACCGCGGTCGCGCTGCCGGACAGCTTGGTGACGTGGCCGATGACCTGGGCGGCGGCAATGCCGGACGCGGCCTGCGCATATTGGACGTGGCCCGTGAGCGCGTTGACGATGTCGCCGCTGAGGTGCGCGCCATCCGGCGACGAGAGCGCCGCGCGCTTGTCGCCCCTGAAATAATCGGGAACGATAAACTCGTGACCGTCGTGGGACAGCACGAGATCGCTGCCTGCGCGCTTGTACTCGCCGTTGAAGATCAGGTTTGGATCGGGAACAACGAACGCGCCCTCAGGCACGTGACCCTGCGCCTTCGCGATAAAAGGCTTGCCCGTAAAGGAATCGACATGGGCGTCGGAGGGCGAGTGGGAACCCGCGCCATCCAAGGAAATCGCGGCGTTAAATATGCCAGCGTAATTCAATCGGGCACCAAAAAAGGGTTAAAATCTAAGTAAGTATCGATCGCCTAAGCTTGCTTATCATTACCAAGTCCCTAGCGAAACCATCTATTGCTTGTGTGATTTCGCATCACCCAGCGGTCGACGCCCCTACCAGGCCCCGCCACCTTAGAGGAAGCAACGTATTTATCGAAATATCTGTAAGTATATGATTGCTTATCCGAGCCCATTTTCGGTACCATCTGTATTCGCTTGTATAAATTTTACAACGAATACTTGAGTTATCTATCGTTCGTGGTGCCCCGCAACATACTGCGGCAAATACGGAGCCAAATCTGTGACCCAATTAACAGAACCCGTGAAATAGCGGGTCGTTAGCCATAGGGCGCGGAATCGGCCGCGGCACAACCAGTACCTGCAATTCGTCCGATTTCGCGGCAGGCGGCCTCTTACCTAGTCCCCGATTCGTAAAATTTTACGCAATTGGGCCAGACCGGTTTCAGCCTGTTATCCGGTTTTGGGACCTCAGCCGGGCGCGTTAAGCAGAACAAAACAGCCCGTCTCGCACTATCTCCGCGAAAGCAACAAAGCCCGCACGACCAGATCGAGGGGGACCTGGCGAAGCCGGAAGGGGATGTCAGATGGAGACCGCTGCTCGCTCGCGCGCTTGGCGCGCAATTATTGTGCTGTGCGGATTGATCCTGCTCGGATCGGCCGCCGAGCTTCGCGCCGGCACGCTGCTGTCGCCGGGGGCCGGTGTCCTCGTGCGCAAATCCGCCGAGCCGTTCGGCGTGTTCGCCTTCGCCACCTCCGCCGGCGGCCTGCAACAGAAATGGTTCGCGCTGAAGTCCAGGCTCGATGACGACATGGTGCAGCTCGCGCTGTGCGACGGCGACCGGGACAATTGCGCTTCGCCCGCCGCGCTGAAACTGATCGCCATCGTCGACCAGGCCCGCAGCCGTGACGGCCGCGCTCTGCTGGGCGAAACCAATCGCGCCATCAACCTGGCTATCCGTGCCGCCAACGACGGTTCTGAGGACGTCTGGAGCTCGCCGCTCGCGACCTTCGCGCGCGGCGCCGGCGATTGCGAGGACTATGCCATTGCCAAGCTCGCCGCCCTGCGGCTCGCGGGCGTTGCCGCCGAAGACCTTCGCATTGTCGTGGTGCGCGACGTCAGGGCCGGCGAAGAGCATGCGGTTGCCGCCACACGGCTCGACGGCCATTGGCTGATGCTCGACAACCGCCGCATGGCAATGGTCGAGGACGACGCTGCACGGAGCTACCAGCCGCTGTTCGTGCTCTACCAGTCGGCCGTGATGAAATATGTCGACGAACCCGTGCGGTTCTCGATGGTCGCCGCCGAGACGCATTGATTGATGTTGTAGCCCGGACGGAACGCAGCGAAATCCTGGCTACGAGCCCAACCACCCCGCCACAAAGCCATTTCGCCGCGCGATCCGGGACGCTAGCATGGCCGCGGCTTTGCGGGGGCGACTGAAATGCGGTTCATCGTGCTGACTTTGCTTGCGCTGCTGGCTTTGCCGGCGGCACCGGGCTTCGCGCAATCAGGCACCTCCGACCGCTCCGTCGCCGACAGGCTGCCGCTGTTCGCCAGGAACAACTGCCAGCAGATTCGCGATCCCGGTAATCAATTGTTCTGCGGTGATGCCGAGCTTGCCGCCGCCGCAGAGAAGCTGAGCACGGGAATCGAGGCGCGGCTTGCCCGCCTGCCCGATCGCCTGCCTGGAATCGAGGAGAACGCGATCTGGATCCGCCAGCGCAACCTCGGTTGCGGCATCGTCGGCCAGACCGCAATCCGCACCGACGATTTCGACCGGGTGAAGGCATGCCTCCTCAAGGTGACCGAGGAGCGCGCAGCGATCGTGCGCGATCCGGATTTCGACTGTCTCGCGGCCAACACCGCAGCGGGTGCGCTGATCTGTGCGGACCCGTCGCTGGCGCTTGCCGAGACCGAATTGAACAGCCAGGTGCTCAGCCTGATCGGCAAGCTCGATCCGACAGCGGCACGCTTTGCCTTCGCCGAATATGGCCGGTGGACGCGGGAGCGCGATCGCAAATGCAATCTGGTCGGCAAGGAGAACGTGCCGCTCGGGGAGCTCGAGTCGGCGGAGGACTGTCTCGCCGGCTATCTCAAGCACAAGGCCGGCGAGATCGGCGCGGCGAAAGGCGATCCGAAAAAGGTGTTCGGCCGACAGGTCGTAGCCCGCTTGCCCGACACCGACGCCGTCGACTTCTGCGCCGCGCGAATCCACGCGGCCAATTCCTGCGGTAACTTCCTCCGCATCAACCGCGTCTACGCGCTCGACAGCCAGGTGACCGAGCAGGAGGCGCAGGTCACGGGCGAGATCGAGATGGTTGTGCTGGCGCCCTTCACCATGTGCAGCAAGGTCGCGTCCGCCTGCACGGGCACCTGCTGGGACGCCAGGACGGGTCGTCCACAGCCTGGCGGCGGCAACAAGGAGCGCTCCGCAGACGCCTTCAACGTCACACGCCGCCTCAGGATCCAGCGCACTTTTGCGTTTGTGAAAGCCGCCGACGGCTGGCGCTGCCGGGAAGACGAACTGGCCCCGGTGAATTCCGGCACCGCGGGCGGGGGATCGTGAACCGTCCTTAAAGAACGCCGACGCTTCGCATCGGCTATGGTGCCGGATGAGGGCAAGACTGTTCGCGAGGAGGGAACCTCTCACCCGGCTCGCCGCTTCGCGGCGATCCACCCTCTCCCGCAAGGGACGAGGGTGCACCGTTAGCGCCGCAAGAGCGATCCGATCAAAACATCAGATTGTCCTTCACCAGGACCCAGCGGCC
This sequence comes from Bradyrhizobium sp. LB8.2, assembly GCF_040548035.1. Taxonomy (NCBI): domain Bacteria; kingdom Pseudomonadati; phylum Pseudomonadota; class Alphaproteobacteria; order Hyphomicrobiales; family Nitrobacteraceae; genus Bradyrhizobium; species Bradyrhizobium sp. LB8.2. Next base: position 27,932 of record NZ_JBEPQV010000030.1, read on the forward strand.
GCCCTTGACCTGCTGCACCTGGGTGATGGTGTTGGCGAGGTGGTCGGTCTTGGAGAACTTGGTCGGCGGCGAGTTGAAGATGTCGAGGAACTTGTCGCCCGATTCCAGCGCGTCCAGCATCTTCTGGCCGGTCAGATCCTTGCCCGCCTTGTTGGCGTAGAACGCAAACGTCGTCACCGCGTTGTAGCCGATGATCGCCTGGGTGTTGGCATCGGTGTTGAACATCTTCTTGTAGTTGACGAGCCAGTCGTGGACCTTGCCCTTGGCGGTGTCCTCGTACGGAATCTCGAAGCCTGACGCTGCATAGAGGCCCTCGACGGCGTCCTTGCCGAGCGCCGGCACTTCCAGCACGTTGGTCGGCGTCGCCCCCAGGAAGGTGACGTCCCAGCCGAGCTTCTTCGCCTCCGTCATGGCACCGATGGTTTCGCGGATCACGGTGCCGAGCACGACGAGATCGCAGCCGTCGGACTTCATCTTGGCGATCTGCGCGCTGAAGTCGGAGGCGCCGCGCTTGTAGCTCGTCACCGACGCCGGCTGCAGCTTCATGGCCGTCAATTGCTGGGTGAAGCCGTCGAGCACGTTCTTTCCGTACTCGTCGTCCTGGTGCATGATGCAGGGCTTCCCAAAATTCTTCCACTCCACCATGTATTTCAGCGCGGCGCGCGTGCTCTCGACATAGGGCAAGAGGTTGTTGAACTTCAGCCGCTCCTGCGGCTTGGCCGGGTCGAACTTGAAGGTGAACTCGGCGGCGGTCAGCGGGAAGAGCTGGAGCACGCCGGCATCGAACAGGATGTCCTGCGCGGCCAGCGTCGGCGCCGATCCCATCGAGCCGATCATGACGAAGATCTTGTCGCGCTCGACCATCTTCTGCGAGGCCAGCACGCCCTTCTTCGGATCGTAGCCGTTGTCTTCGAGGATCATCCTGATCTTGCGTCCCTGGACGCCACCGGCCGCGTTGATTTCCTCGACGGCCATCTTCATGCCGTTGGAGACCGGCACGCCCCAGACCTTGATCGGCCCCGACAGATCCTGATGGGTGCCGATGACGATCTCGGAGGCCGAGATGCCTTCATTGGTGACCTTGGTCTGCGCTGCGGCGGGCAGACTGGTGAGCACCACCGCGCCTACCGCAAAGCCGAACGCTCTCGACGATCTCGACATTGACGTCTCCTCTCCTTGGGGCCCGCATGATGCGAAGGGTGGGGGCCATCACTCCTTCGCTGTTTTCGAACGAGATTGGTCAAGCCACCGCCCGCGCGAGGTACATCGCCTCGATATCGGCGGCATAGCGCTTGTTCACGAAGCCGCGCTTCAGCTTCATGGTCGGCGTCAGCTCCTCGTCCTCCGGAGTGAGCTGGCGTTCGATCAGATAGAATTTCTTGATGGTTTCGACGCGGGCGAAATTGGCGTTGACCGCTTCGATCTCACGCCAGATCAGGTCCTGGATCTCCGTCGCGCGGCACAGGCTAGCATAATTGGTGAATGGGATGTCGTGGTCCTGGGCGAATTTCTCGACATTCTCCTGGTCGATCATCACGAGGCAGGTGAGGTACGGCCGCTTGTCGCCGATCACCACGGAATCCGAGATGTAGGGCGAAAATTTCAACTGGTTCTCGATCTCGGACGGCGTGATGTTCTTGCCGCCGGAGGTGATGATGATGTCCTTCATCCGGTCGGTGATGCGGACGAAGCCTTCATTGTCGATGGTGCCGACGTCGCCGGTATGCAGCCAGCCGCGATGGTCGATGGTCTCGGCTGTCCTCTCCGGCTGGTTCAGATAGCCCATGAACAGGAAGTCGCCCTTGATCAAAATCTCGCCGTCGGGCGACAGCGCGACCTCACCCCACGACACAGCCTTGCCGACCGAGCCAAGCTTGATCCGCTCCGCCGGCATCATGGTCGCGACGCCGCAATTCTCGGTCTGCCCGTAGAGCTCGTGGATGTCGATTCCGAGCGCGAGATACCAGCGGATCAGATCCGGTGCGATCGGCGCCGCGCCGGTGAAGGCGACGCGGCAACGGTCGAGCCCGATCATGCGGCGGATGTTGCGGAATGCGAGCCGGTAAGCGATGCCGTTGGCGATGCGCAACGACAGCGGCGGCGCCTTTCCTTCGATCCTGCAATCGACCATGCGATAGCCGATGCCGATGGCGCGGCGGTAGACCCATTGCTGGAACGGCGTCGCATCCTTTAGCGCGATGGTGATGGCGGAATAGAATTTTTCCCAGATGCGCGGCACCGCGAGGAAGATGGTCGGCTGCACCTCGCGCAGATTGTCAGGCACGGTCTCCGGACTCTCGGCAAAGTTCATCACCGAGCCGAGCGCGACCGAGATGTAATAGCCGCCGATCCGTTCGGCGACGTGGCAGAGCGGCAGAAAGATCAGCCGATCGTCGTCCTCCCGCGCCGGGATGAAATCGTTGGCGTGCCGCATCTGATGCGTGACGCTGCGGTTGGCGTGCATGGCGCCCTTGGGCGGACCCGTAGTGCCGGATGTATAGACGAGGACCGCGAGATCGCCCGCGCTGCGGCTGTCGACCATCTCCTGCCACAGCGCCTCGCGGCCCGCCATGTAGTTGCGCCCGAGCGCGCGAAACTCGTCGAGCGACATCACCATGTCGTCGGAGAACCCGCTGAGGCCCTCCATGTCGAACACGATGACCTTTTGCAGAGACGGACAGCGCGCGCGGCAGGCCAGCACCTTGTCGAGCTGCTCCTCGTCCTCGGCAAAGATTACTTTGGTTCGGGAATCGTTGACGAGATATTCGACCTGGGACGACGCATCGGTCGGATAGATTCCGGAGGAGACGCCGCCGGCGCATAGAATGCCCATGTCGGCATGGACCCATTCCGGCACGGCGTTAGCGATGATGGAGGCGACGTCGCCGGGCCTGAAGTCGATGGCGTGCAGCGCGTAGGCGATCTCCTTCGATATCTCCAGCCATTCGCGCCAGCTCGTCGGCTGCCAGATCCCGAATTTCTTCTCGCGTATAGCCGGCCTGTCGCCCCGCGTCTCCGCGGCGCGCAAAAAGCTTTTCGCGATGGTGTCAGCGACCGTCAGCACCGCCTGTCGGGCCATGCACCTCTCCTCCTTGTCGCGTTCCCCTCCGCTGCCTGCCTTGCCGGCGGTCTATTGTTACGGACGGGTATCCTGCTTTAACGCCAAGTCTTGCTTTAACGCCAAGTCTTCTTCTTTTTCCAGCGCCGCTCGCCTCGCGCGCCCGCTTCCTTGGCGCCAAGGTAGAATTCCTGGATGTCCTGGGAATGCATCAAGCGGTCGCAGGTGTCGTTCATCACGATCCGGCCGATCTCCAGCACATAGCCGTAGTGCGCCGTCTCCAGCGCAACCTTGGCGTTCTGCTCGACCAGCAGGATCGACATGCCCTGCTCCTCGTTGACCCGGCGGATGATGGAGAAGATCTCCTTCACGAGTAGCGGCGACAGGCCGAGCGAGGGCTCGTCGAGCAGCAGCAGCGTCGGCCGGTTCATCAGCGCGCGGCCGATCGCGAGCATCTGCTGTTCGCCGCCGGAGAGCTGTCCGGCCGGTTGGTTGATGCGCTCCTTCAAACGCGGGAAATAGCCGTAGACACGCTCCAGATCTTCCGCAACGCCGTCACGATCCCTACGCGGATAGGCGCCCATCATCAGATTCTCGCGCACGGAGAGGAACGGAAACACCTCGCGCCCCTCCGGCACGTGGCTGAGGCCGAGCCGCACGATCCTGTCCGCCTCCATGCGTTGGATCGGCTTGCCCATGAACTCGATGGCGCCCTTCTGCGGATCGAGAATGCCGGAGATGGTCTTCAGCACCGTGGTCTTGCCAGCGCCGTTGGCGCCCAGCAGCGTGACGATACGGCCGCGCGGCACCTCCAACGAGATGCCGCGGATCGCCATGATCGGCCCGTAATAGCTCTCGATGTTGGAGAGCTTCAAGATGATATCGGGCGTGACGGCGGCGTCCATGCGTCAGGCTCCCAAATACGCGGCAATGACGTCAGGGTGCTGCTGCACTTCGGCGGGGGAGCCCGTGGCCAGCACCCGGCCGTAGTTCAGCGCAATGACGCGGTCGGAGACGCGGTTGACCAGCGACATGTCGTGCTCGACCATGAGCACGGTGACGCCGAGATCGTTCTTCAGGTCGCGGATCCAGAACGACATGCCGTCGGTCTCCTCGACGTTGAGGCCCGAGGACGGCTCGTCGAGCAGGATCAGCTTCGGCTCCGAGCACAGCGCACGCGCAAGCTCGATCACCTTGCGCACGCCGTAAGGAAGGCCCGAGATCAGCTTGTCGCGATAGGGCTCGAGATCGAGGAACTCGATCACCTGCTCCACCCTGCGGCGATGCACCTTCTCGTTGGCGCGCACGCTTGGCAGGAACAACAGCTCCTGCCAGAGCTGCGTGGTCGAATGCCGGTGGCGGCCGACCAAAAGGTTCGACAGCACGGTGGCATTCTCGAACAGCTCGATGTTCTGGAAAGTGCGGGCGATGCCGAGCCTTGCGATGTCGTAGGGCGGCTGCTCGGTGATGTCCTGGTCCTCGAAGAAGATGCGGCCCGAGGTCGGCCGGTAGATCCGCGAGATCAAATTGAAGATCGAGCTCTTGCCGGCGCCGTTGGGTCCGATGATCGAGAGGATCTCGCCCCTCTCCACCGCGAACGACACCGCATCGACCGCCTTCAGCCCGCCGAAATGCAGCGACAGATTCTCTGCGCGAAAATAGCTCATCGGTTGCGATCCGACTTCACGTAGATCTTCTGCCGCTTGAAGGTGGCGCGCTTGTAGAGTGGGAACAGCTGGAAGAAGAGTTTTATCTTCAGCCAGCGGCCGTAGAGCCCGAGCGGCTCGAATAGCACGAACAATACGATAATGATGCCGTAGATCGCGCCTTTCAGGCCGTTGAGCGAGGCGAAGGCCGCGACCTTGGACTGGATGTTGGCCGCGCCTTGCGTGCCTGCTCCGAACGTCGCGGCAATGCCGGCGATGATGCCGGGCATGTCGTCCTTGAGGTAGGTCAGGAACGGATCGATCATCACGATGAAGATCGCCCCCAACACCGCGCCGTGCAGGCTGAAGGTGCCGCCGATCAGGATCACGATGATGAACTCGATCGAGAGCTGCAGCGTGAACATCTCCGGTGAGATGAAGGAGAGCTTGTGCGCGAACAGCACGCCGGCGAAGCCGGTGATCGCCGCCGAGATCGCAAAGGATTTGACTTTGTACAGCGCGACATTGACGCCCATGCTGCGCGCCGCGGTCTCACTGTCGCGGATCGCGACGAAGGCGCGCCCGGTCGGCGAACGCAGCAAATTGAGGGTGCCGACGATGGTCAGCACCAGCACGGCAAGGCAGAGGAAATAGAAGGTCGGGCTGTCGCGCGAGACTGTGACCCCAAACAGCGCCACCGCCTTGATTCGCATGCCCTCATTGCCGTTGGTGACGCTCTCCCAGCGCGCCAGGATCTCTTCGACAATGAAGGCGAAGGAGATGGTGGCGATGACGAGATAAATGCCTTGCAGCCGCAGCGCGGGGAAGCCGACCAGCGCACCGATCAGACCGGTCAGGAGCCCGGCAGCGAGGAAATAGACCGGGAACGGCACTCCATATTTCTGCAAGTACGCCGCCGTATACGCGCCGATCGCGAGAAACGCCGCATGGCCGAGCGAGGCCTGCCCGGTGAAGCCCGTCAAAATCAGCAGCGCCACACCGACGGTCGCATAGATGCAGACGAAGACGAGCTGGCTCATCAGATAGCTGGAGAGCACATAGGGCGCGATCAGCAGCACGGCCAGCAGGAGACCGTATGAGACGAAATAGCCCGAGTGCGGGAACAACTTGATGTCGTCTTTATAGTCGGTCTTGAACAGGAAGCGCATGGCGTTCAGACCTTCTTGCGGACGTGACGGCCGAACAGGCCTTCGGGCTTCAGCAGGAGCACGGCGAGCAGCACGATGTAGGGCGCGACGTCCTTCCAGCCCTCGACCAGATAGAAGCCGGCCATGCTCTCGATGACGCCGATCAGGACGCCGCCGACGACGGCGCCGGGGATCGAGCCGAACCCGCCGAGCACGGCGGCCGGGAATGCCTTCAGGCCAAGCACCAGACCGACATTGGAATGGATGAAGGTGATCGGCGCCAGCAGCACGCCGGCGCAGGTCGCAACCGCAGCGCTGATCGCCCAGACGATCGACACCACGCGCTTGACCGGGATGCCCATGTAATAGGCTGCCAGCATGTTCTCGGAACTGGCGCGCATCGCGGTGCCGAGCATGGTCTTGTTGAAGAACAGCCAGAGCAGCGTGCAGAGGATGACGGTGGCCGCGATCACCGACAGCTTGTCGTAGGCGAGCACCAGCGAACCAATGCGCAGCACGCCCTGGCTGAACGGCGTGTCGATCTTGAAATCGTCGGTGCCCCAGATCATGCCGGCGACCGAGCGCAGGAAATAGCCGAGCCCGATGGTCGCCATGATGATGGAGAATTGCGGATAGCCGAGTATCGGCCGCACCACCACGCGCTCGGCCAGCATGCCGAACAGCGCCATCGCCGCCACCGCGCCGGCAAAGCCGACCCAGTAGTTCAGGCCCAACATGCCGATGAAGGTGAAGGCGAAGAAGCCGCCCAGCATCATCAAATCGCCCTGGGCGAAATTGACGACCTCGGTGGCCTTGTAGACGAGCACGAAACCGAGCGCGATCAGGCCGTAGACGCAGCCGAGCGCAACACCGCTGACCAGCTGCTGAACGAAATCCAGCATCGTCGCGCATCCTCCCGATACAACCGGCGGTTCTTCCTGACCGCCTTGCCGCATCTTGTGTTCAGTCGCTACGCAGTCGTTTCGCCGCGTTCGCGCCATTCGTCCCTTGGCCAATTCAAGCCTGAACCGCCAAGCGCTGTCAACAAACGGTGACTTGCCTTTAGTCCAATCCGGATGACGGAATTTGCGGCAGCGCGATTCACGGTGCCGAAACATCTTCGGATCATGGTCGCGAGCGATGCAAAACCGCAAAGTGTGGCCGTCATGAAGCCGGACGACTCGGCGCTCGAAGTCCTGGGGTTAACGAAGCGTTTTGACCGCCTGGCGGTCGATAGCCTCGATCTCACCATCCATGCCGGCGAATTCTATGCGCTGGTCGGCCCCAATGGCGCCGGCAAGACCACCACTTTGCGCATGGTTGCCGGCTTGCTGCGGCCCGATGCCGGCGCGGTCTCGATCTTCGGCATCGATGCGCTCCAAAACCCCGTCGCCGCCAAGCAGGTGATGGCGTGGGTCTCCGACGAGCCCATGATCTACGACAAGCTCACCCCGCTCGAATATCTCGAATTCGTCGCCGGTCTGTGGGGCATCGCACCATCGGTCTCGGAACCGGTCGCCGAGGGGCTGCTCGCCTCGCTCGGGCTCGAGCCGCACCGGCACGAACGCTGCGAGGGCTTTTCCAAGGGCATGCGCCAGAAGGTCGCTCTCGCCGGCGCACTGGTGCACGATCCCCGCCTCATCATTCTCGACGAGCCGCTGACGGGACTGGACGCCGTCTCCGCCCGCCACGTGAAGGGATTGCTGAGCGATCGCGTGCGCAGCGGCTGCACCGTCATCATGACCACGCATATCCTCGAGGTCGCCGAACGCATGGCCGACCGCATCGGCGTGATCGCAGCCGGGCGCCTGGTCGCGGAGGGCACGCTGACCGAGCTGCGCCAGCAGAACGGCCACGCCGACACCAGCCTGGAAGATCTCTTCATCGCGCTGGTGACGCTCCAGGAAGCCGCATGAGTTCGGCCACCGCGCTCTCCTGGTTTGCCCGCCACGAGCTCCGGCTCGCCTGGCGCGAATGGTTCGCCATGATGACCGGCGGGCGGCGGAAACGGGCGCGTGTCGCGGTGATCGGCCTGCTGTTGTTCGCGGCGCTGCTGCACGTGCCAGCCTGGGCGGTGATCGGCCGCTTCGCGGACCTGGAACTGCCGCTCGACAAATCCTCGCTGATCGTGATCTCGGCGACCATCTTTCTCGCCTGGACGCTGATGCTGTCACAGGCGATCGAATCGGTGACGCGGGTGTTTTACGCCCGCGCCGATCTCGACCTCATCATGTCCTCGCCCGCGACGCTGGCCAATCTGTTCTCGGTGCGCATTGCCGCGATCGCGCTCACCGTCACGGTGATAGCGCTGCTGTTCTCGACGCCCTTCATCGACGTGCTGGTGTTCGGGGGCGGCGCGCGCTGGCTTGCGGCGTTCGGCCTCGTCGTCGCCATGGGCCTGTCGGCAGCGGCGATCGCGATTGCCGTCACCATCCTGCTGTTCCGCCTGATCGGCCCGGCGCGGACACGGTTCGTCGCGCAGATCCTCGCCGCGATCATCGGCGCCGGCTTCGTGATCGCGCTCCAGGTCGCGGCAATCATGTCCTACGGCACGCTGTCGCGCTTCACCATCCTGACCTCGGGTAGCGTGGCTGACCATGCCCCCGACGTCGATAGCATCTGGTGGTGGCCGGCGCGCGCGGCCATATGCGACAGCGAAGCGCTGCTGCTGCTTCTGGCGCTCGGCCTCGTGCTGCTCGGGAGCGTCATGGCGATCTTCTCGGGCCGCTTTGCAGACACCGCGATCGATGCCGCCGCCTATGGCGCGTCCGGCCGCACAAGCGCGAAGGAGCGCGCGTTCCGCGGCGGGTCGCGGCAGCACGCGCTGCGGCGCAAGGAGTTTTCGCTGCTGTGGCGCGATCCCTGGCTGATCTCGCAGACCCTGATGCAGCTGCTCTATCTGGTGCCGCCGGCGCTGCTGCTCTGGCGCAGCTTTGCCGACAGCTCCGCGGCGCTGACGCTGATCACGCCCGTCATCGTCATGGCGGCGGGACAACTCGCCGGCGGGCTCGCCTGGCTGACGATCTCGGGCGAGGACGCGCCTGATCTGGTCGCGACAGCGCCGCTAACTTCGTCCAGCGTCATCCGCGCCAAGATCGAAGTGGTGCTGATCGCGATTGCCGGCATCTTCTGCCCGCTGATCGCCGCGCTCGCTTTCGTCTCGCCGTTCCAGGCCGCGGTCAGCGCCGGCGCGGTCATCGTCAGCGCGGCGTCCGCGACCGCGATCCAGCTCTGGTTCCGGGTGCAGGCCCGGCGCAGCCAATTCCGCCGCCGCCAGACTTCCTCCCGGCTTGCGACCTTCGCCGAGGCGTTCTCCTCGATCGGCTGGGCTGCCAGCGCAGCGCTGCTGCTCGCGCTGCCCATTGCCGGTCTCGTCAGCGGCCTGATCACCGCAGGCCTGGTCGCCATCACCTGGAAGTTCAGCCCGCGGCGGGAGTAGAGCCGGCTTGGCCTACCTAGCGCTCACTTGAAAGTAAGGCGATATTGCCTTACTTAAGCTTATCAGCGAGCGAGGATCCCTCATGGGCACGCTTACCGTCACGGTAAAGGGACAGGTCACGTTGCGGAAGGACCTGTTGGAACATCTCGGTGTGCATCCGGGCGACAAAATCTCGATAGAAAAGCTTCCTGGGGGGCGAGTTGAGGTGAAGGCAGTTCGGCCCACCGGAAAGATTTCGGATGCCTTCGGCTTCCTGAAAGGAAAGACGAACGGTCGATCGCTCTCGATCGAGGCGATGAACGCGGTCATTGCTGACGGCTGGGCCGGCAAGCGATGAAGATAACACCCGACACCAACGTCTTGGTGCGGGTGTTGGTCGGAGATGATGCCGAACAGGGCAAGTTGGCCGAAGCCCTTCTGGAGAACGCGGACCTAATAGCCATCTCGATCCCCGCATTATGCGAGTTAGCTTGGGTCCTCTCACGAGGCTACAAAACCTCTGCTGGAAATATCGCGGCTTCGATCCGGCACTTGATCAATGCCTCCAATGTAGTTGTCAACCGGCCCGTAGCTGAGGCTGGATTAGCGCTCCTCGACGCCGGGGGCGATTTTGCCGATGGCGTCATCGCCCACGAAGGCAACTGGCTTGGGGCCGATACTTTCGTGTCGTTCGACAAAAAGGCCGTGAAACTGATCGAGGCGAGCGGCGGAATGGCGCGGCTCGCCAGCACCACATGACGCGAGGATAATTCGTAGATACACTCATCAGATCGTCGATAAGCGGCGGACGGTTCCTGATGTCTCGACTATTGCTGACGGTCTGTGCGCTTCTCGGTTGGCTGGTAACATCTGCCCTCGCCCAGCAGCAACCACCCCAGCGCAGCGAGTGCCTGGCGATGGCGAATGCGGCCCCCCGCGTGACACCCGTCGCGTTCCGGCAGGCCGCGGCCTCGGCTGAAGTCCAGATCACCTATGCCGGCCATTCCACCTATTTCATCGACACGCCCGGCGGCTTGCGCATCGCCACCGATTATAGCGGCGCCTATCAGGTGGGACGGCTGCCCACAGCACGCACTACTCTCTATATCCCGACAGGCGCATTCCTCATGTGCTGCATGGCTGGGGCGAGGACGGCAAGCCGGCGCTGGTCTCGGAGCGCATCGGCGACACCTTCATCCGCAACGTCACCACCGACATCCGCCGCTATTTCGGCGACGATTCCGGCGCCGACATGATCCGCGACGGCAATTCGATCTTCATCTTCGAGGTCGCGGGCCTCTGCATCGGCCATCTCGGCCATCTCCACCACAAGCTCGACGACAGCCATTTTGCCCAGATCGGGCGGCTCGACATCGTAATGGTGCCGATCGACGGCACCTACACCATGTCGCTCGACGGCGTCTCCGAGATCACCAAGCGGCTGCGCGCCTCGGTGGTGCTGCCGATGCACCGCTTCGCGACCCCGCTCGACGAGTTTATGCGCCTCATCGGCCAACAGTTCGAGATCGACCGGCGCATGGAGCGAAGTTTCCGGATGTCGCGGGATGCGCTGCCGTCGAAGCCGACGGTGATTATCCTCGACGGCGTCTGACGCGCAATTTTCTCCAAGCCGGCCATCGGCCGGCCGTGCTGGTCTCCTGAGCAGAGGAGATCGACATGACAGACTTTGCGAGATTATTGCATGCGGACGGACCGAACCCCGAGCACGCGGCGGCGCTCCAGCTTTATGGCCGCTTCGTCGGCGATTGGGATGCCGAGATCAGCGCCCATGGCCCCCACGGAACGAAACACACCGCGCCCGGCGAAATCCATTTCGGCTGGGTGCTGGAGGGCCGCGCCGTGCAGGACGCCTGGATCATTCCGCGCCCGACCGGCAGCCCGGCCTTGCCGATCGCCGGCAATTGGTACGGCACCACGCTGCGGGTCTACGATCCGACCATCGATGCATGGCGGATTTCCTGGTTCGATCCCGGCCGTAGCGTATTCCGCCAACAGATCGGCCGTCCGCGCGGCGAGGACATCGTGCAGGAAGGCACGACCGAAGCCGGCGACCTGACGCGCTGGAGTTTTACGGAGATCACCGCCGATTTCTTCCACTGGCTCGGCGAGGTCAGGCCGGCCACCGCAACCGATTGGCGACTGGTAGTCGACGTGAGGGCGAAACGGCGCAGGTTTTGAGGACGGCGCCGCTGTGCCCGCGATGACGGGTGCGGTTGCGCAACGCGCGCTGCTGCGTGCGAGGACAAGGTGCTAGGCTCCCAGAACAAGAAGCATACATAAGGGGAGCGAACGCCGATGGCTGCAAGCAGTCTGCCCGCCAACACGAGCGGGCTATTCGTCGAGCCGCGCGAGGACTGGCTCGCGCTGCATCGGGAGGAGATCATCGATCCCTTACGGCCGATCGTCGATCCCCATCACCATCTCTGGAATCGCGGACACCGCTATCTGATCGAGGAGATGGCAGCCGATGTCGCCTCCGGCCACAACATCATCGCCACCGTCTATGTCGACTGCCGCTCGATGTATCGCGCGCACGGGCCCGAAGCATTCCGGCCCGTCGGCGAGGTCGAGTTCGCCAACGGCGTGGCCGCGATGAGCGCGAGCGGCGCTTACGGCAAGGCCGCGATCTGCGCCGGCATCGTCAGTCACGCCAATCTTCTGCTCGGCGACGCCGCAAAGCCGGTGCTGGAGGCCGAGATCGCCGCGGGCAACGGTCGCTTCCGCGGCATCCGGCATTCCTCGGCCTGGGACGAAGACCCCGCCGTCGCCGGCATGTATGCGAACCGGCCGAAGGGATTGTTGCAGGACCCCACGTTCCGCAAAGGCTTTGCCTGCCTCGCGCCGCTGAACCTCAGCTTCGATGCCTGGCTGTTTCATCCGCAGATCGGCGAGCTGACCGAACTTGCCCGCGCCTTCCCCGGCACCAGGATCGTGCTCGACCATTGCGGCGGTCCGGCCGGAATCGGCCGCTTTGGCGGGCGGCGCGAGGAGGTGTTTCCGCAGTGGCGCGCCTCGATCCGGGAGATCGCGAAATGCGAGAACGTGGTGGTGAAGCTCGGCGGGCTCGCAATGTGTTTGCTCGGCCACGACTTCCATTTACGCGACAAGCCACCGTCGTCCGAGGAGCTTGCCGCGGCATGGCGGCCCTATGTCGAGACTTGCATCGAGTCATTCGGGGTGAAGCGCGCAATGTTCGAGAGCAATTTCCCGCCGGACAAAGGCCAGTGCAGCTACCAGGTGATCTTCAACGCCTTCAAGCGCATCGCCGCGCCCTTGAGCGAGACCGAGAAGACGGCGCTATTCTCGCAGACCGCGAGCGACTTCTACCGGCTCGATTTGCCATGAAAAGGTTTGCGCCACGACGAAAAGAGGGGCCGGGATGTTGATCCCGACCCCTCTTCCGTCGTAGCCGCTGGGAAGCGTCCTTGAAACTGTTTGAGCTCTAACCGGCGCCCATCAGCGAGGCGGGGCCGCGCTCGCCGGCGGAGACGAACATCCGCTTGAGCCTGTTGACGACGCGGATCAGGAAACCGATCATCGCGGGATTGGTCTTGCGGCAGAAGGCGATCTTCTTGACGTGGCCTTCGACGTGCCACTTGGCATGCGCGCCGTCGCGGAAGAAAATGACGTCGCCTGGGCCGTAGCGCTTCGGCGGCATGCCGTCGCTTTCGAGCACGATCGATCCTTCCATGATCATGATCGTCTCGTCGATATCGTAATACCAGTTGAAGCGCCCCTCGGTGCAAGCCCAGATGATGGTCGAAGCGGTACCATCGGAGCTGGTGGACAGGACGCGCGAGCGCGACACCGGATTGCCCTCGATGATCCAGGACGGCTCGATCGGCCGCAGCTCGAGATCCACACTGCAACTACCGATTTCAATCAATGAGCGCGACATCTTTTTCCCCAGGAAATATAATATGACCGGCCGGGCTCGGCCCGGATTGTTTCAAAAGATGTTGGAACGCTAATAGCCGGCTTTTAATTCTTTCTTACGCGGGCCTCGACAATCAGCCGCAAGTTGCAGACCCGAAGCGGTTAACGTCGCGATTCCCCTGCATTTTCGTGCACATGAACCCATCTTTTCCGGGGTGCGACAAAGTGCGCGAACGTGACAATCGAAGGAGCCATGCCGATGCCCCTCACCCCGGAGGAGCCCTGGTTCACCGTCGACGGCATCGACAGCCCCCGGCAGATCGGCAGTGACGGCTCCGGCGGCGCGTTCGTGCTGCTGCCGTCGCAGAATGTGCTCTACGTCTCATCGGAATGCCGCGCGGGAATTATCGCGGAGAGTTTCGAGGCTTTCGTGCAGCTCGTCATCGCGCGCCCCTATTGGCTCGACATCCTCAAATTTTCCGCCGGCGGCGATCTCCCGGAGATGCGGCGTGCGGCCGATGAGCTGGAGGCGACGCTCGACGACCAGGACGACGTCAACGAGGCCCGCGAGGAAATCCGCAGGGGCCTCGACCTGCCCGACTCGAGCGATCCGGTCGGTGCGCTCTACGACGCGGTGGCGGCTTCCGACGCCATCGTTCGGGCCACCGACGGCAGCCCGTTCACGACGCTGTTCAACCGCTTCAGCATCGACAACAGCCCGATGCTGCGCAACGCGGCGGCGTGAGAGGGGCTTGAGGGTACTTGTCCGGCCTGCATGGTTCGAGACGCGCCGTAACGCGGCGCTCCTCACCATGAGGGTCTAAGATGTCGCAACGAAGCAAGACCTCATCCTGAGGAGCCCGCCAATGGCGGGCGTCTCGAAGGATGGGCCGCAAGACGCGTTACTTCGCCCATTCGCCCTTGCGAAACACCGGCACCTTGCTTCCGTCGGCGAGAATGCCGTCGATGTCGGTCTCGGCCGAGCCGATCATCCAGTCGATATGGATCAGGCTCTGGTTGCCGCCTTGCGCGGCGATTTGCTGCGGCGTGAGCTGCGCGCCGTTGACGAAGCACTTCGAATAGCACTGGCCGAGCGCGATGTGCGAGGCCGCATTCTCGTCGAACAGCGTGTTGTAGAACAACAGCCCGCTCTGCGAGATCGGCGACGAATGCGGCACCAGCGCGACTTCGCCGAGACGGCGCGCGCCCTCGTCGGTGTCCAGCACCTTGTTCAGCACCTCCGCGCCGCGCGAGGCTTTTGCGTCGACGATCCTGCCGTCCTCGAAGCGCACCGCGATGTTGTCGATCAGCGTGCCCTGGTAGGACAGCGGCTTCGAGCTCACGACATGGCCGTAGACCCGCCGGCAATGCGGCGTGGTGAAAACCTCTTCAGTCGGAATGTTGGCGTTGCAGCTGATTCCGTTCTTGGACAGCGAGGCCCCGCCCTCCCACTCGTGTCCGTCGGCAAGCCCGATGGTGAGGTCGGTGCCGGGACCTGAATACTGCAGCGCGCGAAAATGCTGGCCGTTGAGCCAGTTGGTGCGCTCACGCAGCACCGCATTGTGGCTCGCCCAATTGCCCATCGCGTCCTCGCGGTCGACGCGCGAAGCGGCAAAGATCGCATCGGCCAGCTTGCCGATCGCAACGTCTTCCGGATCGTTCGGAAACACCTGCTTCGCCCAGGACGGGCTGGGATAGGCGATGATGTTCCAGTTGGTGTCGAAATTGACGATTTTCTCCAGCGCCGGCTGATAGGCCATCGAATTGGCCTTGCTGGCGCGTGCCACCTTGGACGGATCTTCGTCCGACAGCAGCATCGGATTGTCCCCGACGATGGCGAGCCGCGCCGTGTTATTGGAGAATGCCTTCGCCATGCCATCATAGAGCCAGTTGGCGGCGCGATCGAAGCTGTTGTCGTGGCCGTGGCGGTAGCGCGCCAGCGTCATCTCTTCGTCCGAGAGTATAGGCGTCACGATGCCGGCGCCGGCTTTGTAGGCATGCACGGCGATCCGCCGCACCAGCGGCAACGCGATCGCGGGCGCCGTCAAGAGCACATCCTGGCCCGGCCGCAAGCCCAGGCCCACCTTCACCGCCACCTCGGCCAGCCGGTCGAGCTTCACGGGATCGATGGGAGGGGAGGTGATGCGTTGATCAGTCATGCCAGATCCTCTGCCGAACGTCTCTCACTCAATCTAAGTCTAGCATTGCGAGACACAAGTGTGCGAGTGCCTTGCGACACGCCAAAGATACGCAGTTTCATGCATTTTGGTTTTCAACGCGTTGCCGATTTCAGCACCCGGTCGACCATGGCGGGAGCAAGGCCGAGGTAATTTTTCGGTGATGTGAGCGCCTCGATCGTGGCACGGTCGATTCTGGCAGAGACACGGGCGTCGGACGAGAGCGCGTCCGCCAGCGTCAGGCCGTTCTCATTGGCGAGCCGGCAGGCGTCATAGACCACGTCATGCGCCTCCTGCCGCCCGATCTGCGGCGCGAGCCCCATCATGACCGCTTCGGCCACGATCAGACCGCGGCTGACGCCGAGATTCTCGTTCATCTTGCTTTCGTCCACGATGAGGCCGGCGAGCGCGAACTTCGCCTGGTACAAGGCGCCGGCGGTCAGCACGAAGCTTTCCGGAATCGCCATCCATTCGGCGTGCCAGGGCCCGGTGGCGCGCTCGAAATCCTGCACCATGGCATCCAGCATGAGGCCGGCGTGCTGGCGCACCGCCTTGGACGCAGCGAGCATCAGCTCCGAGGAGATCGGGTTGCGCTTCTGCGGCATGGTCGAAGAAGCGCCGCGCCCCTTGACGAAGGGCTCGTAGACCTCGCCGAATTCCGTCGAGGCCATGATCATGATGTCGAGCGCGATCTTGCCGAGCGAGCCGGTGACGAGTGCGAGAAAGTTCACGGTCTCGGCAAAGCCGTCGCGTGCGACGTGCCAGGTCGAGGCGGGAACGCCGAGCTTCAGCTCGGCGCAGAGCGCTTCCTGCACGTCAAAGCCCTTGTCGCCGAGCGAGGCCAGCGTGCCGGCCGCGCCGGCGAACTGGCCGACCAGGACGCGCGGCTTCAATTGTGCCAGACGTTCGGCGTGGCGGTCGAACATCGCAAGCCAGATCGCGGTCTTGTAGCCGAAGGTGACCGGCAGTGCTTGCTGGAGATGAGTGCGGCCCGCCATCGGCGTGTCGCGGTAGCGCTTCGAGATGTCAGCGAGGATCTGGCGCAGGGCGGCGATGTCCTGTCCGACGATCTCAAGCCCGGCGCGCAGTTGCAGCACCACGGCGGTGTCCATGATGTCCTGCGTGGTCGCACCCCAATGCACATAGCGGCCGGCCTCGCCACATTGCTTCACCATCTGATGCACCAGGGGCAAGATCGGATAGCCGACGACATCGGTCTCCTGCCGCAACAGGTCGAAATCGAGTGCGGCAACATCGGTCCGCGCCGCGATCTGATCGGCAGCATCCTGCGGGATCACCCCGCACTTCGCTTCCGCCTTCGCCAGCGCCACTTCGACCTCGGCATAGCGCGCGACCGTCGCAACGTCGGAAAACACCTCCCGCATCTGCGGCGTACCGAAGGCATCGCGGAACAAGATGGAATCGAGCACGGTGGTCGAGGCGGGAAAAGCGGGCATGAGCGTTTCTTCGTGGTTTGTGTTCTGTGTGAGGCAGCTTACGCAGACGGAGCTGTTCGGCAATGGACAAAGCCCCCTACTCCCGTCATTCCGGGGCGGGCGTAGCCCGGTGCATCCGGTCGCGACCATCCGGCTTCAATCGCCACATTCTCGTTGAAGTTGCATTCCTCCTCATAAACCGCATGGCAGCCATCACGCGATCGTGGTGAACCGGGCAGGCCCCTCGGCGGACTCACAGACTTCAGTCGAAATCCGTTTTGATTTTATTATTGCCGATGTCATTGTAAGGTCTGAGTCTTCGACGTGCAGTTTCTGTTCCGGGATCATCTGCTCGATACCGACTTGCGCGAACTGAGCCGCGAGCAGGTTCCCGTTGCCGTGGAGCCGCAGGTCTTCGATCTCGTCGTCCACCTCATGGAGAACCGCGACCGGGTGGTCAGCAAGGACGAGCTTATCGACAAGATCTGGCACGGGCGCAGCGTCTCCGAATCCACTCTGACCAGCCGGATCAATGCGGCACGCAAGGCGGTCGGCGACAGCGGCGCGAGCCAGGCACTGATCCGTACCATCTCACGCAAGGGTTTTCGTTTCGTCGGCGATGTCGAGACCAAGCGTGGGGCGACCGCGCCGGAACCCGGTTTCGGCGCGAAGGTTCTACAGGCCCCGCTCGCACTACCGGACCGGCCGGCGATCGCGGTGCTACCCTTCACCAACATGAGCGGCGACCGCGAGCAGGATTATTTCTCCGACGGGATCAGCGAGGACATCATCACAGCGCTGTCGAAGCTGCGCTGGTTCTTCGTCGTCGCGCGCAACTCCTCCTTCGTCTACAAGGGGCGCGCCGTCCACATGCACGAGGTCGCGCGAGATCTCGGCGTGCGCTACGTGCTCGAAGGCAGCGTGCGGCGGAGCGGCGATCGCGTGCGCATCTCCGCGCAGCTCAACGACGTCTCGACCGGCAGCCATCTCTGGGCCGAACGATACGACCGCGAGCTTGCCGACATCTTCGCCGTGCAGGACGAGATCACCGAGGCGATCGTCGCCGCGATCGAGCCGCAGCTCTATACCGCCGAGAGTTTTCGCGCCCAACAGAAGCCGCCGGGAAGCCTGGATGCCTGGGACCTCGTGATGCGCGCCTTGTCGCATTACTGGCGCATCACCCGCGAGGACAATGCCGCCGCGCAAGAACTGCTCGAAAAGGCCGTCGCGCTCGATCCCGCCTATGGCAAGGCGCTTGGCCTGCTCGCGACCAGCCACATCTTCGGCGCGCATATGGGCTGGGCCGGCATGGCCGCGACCGTGCCGGTCGCCGAGCGCGCGGCGCTCGCGGCGGTGGAGGCAGATCGTGAGGATGCCTGGGCCCATCACGGCCTCGCTTATACTTATCTATTCCGCCGCCGCTTCGACGACGCGCTGGCGGAATTCGAGCTGACGCTGGAGCTCAATCCGAACTTTGCGATGGCGCACGCCTTCCACGGCGTGACGCTGTGCTACGCGGGACGATGGCAGGACGGCGATGCCGCCGCGCGCCGCGCGCTGCGGCTCAGCCCGCGCGATCCGCTCGCGGCGATCTATTGCGGCGTTGCCGCCTATGCCCGTTTCATCGGCCACGACTACGAAGGCGCCACGCAGATGGCGCGCGAATCGATGCGGCAGCGCGCCGATTTCGTCGGCGCGCATCGCGTGCTGACGGCCGCCGCCGGAATGTCAGGGGATCCCACGCTCGCGGCTTCCGCACTGGAAGGCCTGCGCCGCGCCCAACCCGGCATCTCGCTCGCCTGGGTCACGCGCGAGCTGCCGATGCTGCGGGAAGAGGATCGCGAGCATTACCTCGAGGGATTGCGGCGCGCAGGGATGAGGTAGCTAACCTCTCCTCTCCCGCTTGCGAGGAGAGGAGAGGAGAGGAGAAGGGCACCGCTACTCCTGCATCATCTCGCCGCTGCCGCCGAACTCGGCCGGAAAATCCTTCAGCTTGGGCAGGCCGTCGCGCATCGGCAGCACCGTCTCGGCGTAGTTGACGTGAACGCCGGGCGCGAATGCCAGCGTAGGGATGGTGGCGGTGAAGACATCGACCAGGCCGAGCGGCGGATGGTTGGTCATGAGATGGCCGCCGCACTTCCGGCAATATTTGCGCTGGCTGAGCGGTGTCTTGGTAAAGGTCTCGACGTTCTGTGCGCCTTCGGTGATACGCACGGCTTCGGGCTTCCACAGGCTGAAGGCGTTCACCGGTCCGCCCGACCACGAGCGGCAGGAGCGGCAATGGCAATAACCCATCGCCTCCGGCGCGTTCGTGACCTCGATTGTGACCGCGCCGCAGAAGCAGCTTCCGACATGTTTCATTTGGTCGTCTCCGATGATGAAGGTTTAAATTCCTCTCCCCGCTCCTGTTTGCCGGTAACTCGGCAAAACGGATGCGGGGCCGCGACGAGCTTTGCTCGCACTGATAGCGTCGGGGTGAGGGGGATTCACCCCGAGAAACGTTGAAGGCCGGGTCGGCAAGCTCCGTTACGCGCCTCGGCGCCGCCGCGCATCCTCCGTTCGGCCGACGCGGCGGAAATGCGCGCCAACTATACTGACTTGCGCCAGGGAATAAGCATCGACACACGTTGTTTGTACTGCCGATACTCGTCGCCGAAGAGATCGACGAGGTCGTGCTCCTCCAGCGCAATGCCGACGAAGATGTAGAGCGTGGTCACGGCGGCGAACAGCAGATGGCCCGCGGTCATGACCGGCGCCGCCCAGAACGCGATGATGAATCCGAGATAGATCGGATGACGGACGAACTTGTAGAGCAGCGGCGTCTTGAAGCGCGGCGGCGACGCCTCCCTGCCGACGAGATGATTGGTCACCTGATGCAATCCGAACAACTCGAAGTGATTGATGATGAAGGTCGAGGTGAACACCAGGACCCAGCCCACCAGCGACAGCGTGACGATCGTCACAGCAAGATCCGGGTTCGCGACGTCCCATATGACCGTGGGCAGCGGACGCCACTGCCAGAACAGGAGGAGCAATGACAGGCTCGCAAACAGCACGTAGGTGCTGCGCTCGACCGGCTTGGGGACGTACTGCGTCCACCACGCCTTGAATTGCTGGCGCGCCATCACGCTGTGCTGGACCGCAAACAGGGCCATCAGGAGCAGATTGATGATGACGGCCTCGGCCGCGGGCGTGTCGGTTCCGGTGTCGATAGTCTTCGGCACCACCAGCCCCATGACGAAGCCGATGGCGTAGAGAATGGTGACGAAAAAAACGAGATACGCCGCAATTCCGTACAGAAAGGCGATGAACCTGAAAATGCGTGAGCCCGCAACCGGGCCGACGGGATGAACCTGATGATCAATTTGGGTCATAAACAGCTCCGTTGTGCCAAAACGCCGGCACTTCATTGGTCGCTGCACCATGCCGCATCGGAGTGCCGAAGACTTTTGCGGACGGTTGATTTTCGCCTGAGACGACTTTGATTTTTGCTTGAGACGACAGAAACGTGCGATTTCGCTTTGAAAACAACCTGCTCGACGGCGACCTGCGGGAACTGACCTGCAGCGGAGCCGCCGTTCCGTTGCAGCCGCAGGTGTTCGATCTCCTGCTCTATCTGGTGGCGCAGCGCACCCGTGTGGTCAGCAAGGATGACCTGATCAGCCAGATCTGGAGCGATCGGATCATTTCGGACTCCGCCCTGAACAGCCGAATCAACGCCGCGCGCAAGGCGCTCGGTGACGACGGTGCGAGCCAGCGGCTGATCAAGACCATTCCGCGCAAGGGCTTTCGTTTCGTCGGCGAAGTCCGGGAAGAATTGGCAGTCGCCCCGCCGTCCGCTGAGCCCGTCGCTGCCCTGCCGCGTGCCCAGACGGAGCGTCCGGCGATTGCAGTGCTCGCTTTCGAGAACATGAGCGGCGATCCCGCACAGGACTATTTCGGCGACGGGATCAGCGAGGACATCCTCACCGCGTTGTCGAAGCAACGCTGGTTCCTGGTGATCGCCCGCAACTCGTCCTTCACCTACAAGGGACGCGCGGTCCACATCCGGCAGATCGCCCAGGAGCTCGGCGTCCGCTACATCGTCGAAGGCAGCGTGCGCAAGGCGGACAACCGGGTGCGCATCACCGCGCAGCTCAACGACGCCACAACCGGCAGCCATCTCTGGGCCGAGCGCTACGATCGCGAGCTGGTCGATGTGTTCGCCGTGCAAGACGAGATCACCAACGCGATCGCCGCGGCGATCGAGCCGCAGATTCATGCAGCGGAAAGTTTTCGCGCCCATCGCAAGCCCCCTGCGAGCCTGGACGCCTGGGACCTGCTGATGCGGGCGCTGTCGCATTACTGGCGCGTGACGCGGCGGGATCACGAGACCGCGCGGACGCTGCTGGAGCGTGCGGTCGAGATCGACCCGAACTACGGCCAGGCGCTGTCGGTGCTCGCGGCGAACCACATGTTCGGCGTGCATCTCGGCTGGACCGAGCTTGCCGTGGTGGCGCCGGCGGCGGAGGCCGCCGCGCTCGCCGCGGTGCGCTGCGACCATGAGGATGCCTGGGCGCATGCCGCGCTCGGCAGTGTCTGCTTCTCGACACGAAGACTTGCGGACGCACTGTCCGAGTTCGAGCAGGCGCTCGCGCTCAATCCGAACTTCTCGCTGGCGCAGAGCTATTACGCGCTGGCGCTGTCCTATGCCGGGCGGCCGAAGGAATCGTTCGAGGCAGCGCAGAGGGCAATGCGGCTCTCGCCGCGTGATCCGTCCCTGGCGATCTATCACGGCATCGCCGGCTATGCCCGCTTCACGGAGCGGCGCTATGGCGAGGCCATCGCGCTCGCGCGCGAGGCGATCCGCCACCGCGGCGACCTCACCGGCGCCTACCGCGTGCTCGCGGTTTCTGCCGGCATGACCGGCGACGGCGTGCTTGCGGAGATGGCGCTGAGCGAGCTCCGCCGCACCCAGCCCGGCATCTCGCTGCATTGGATCGCGACGCAATTGCCGTGGGCCAACGAGGCCGATCGCGAGCACTATATGGAGGGATTCCGGCGAGCGGGCTTGCGTTAGACGATCCGCATGCCGGGTCTACGTCGGGCTTCCGGCGCAGATGGACGACGACGTCGAGAGCCGCGCAATCTCGTGGCCCGGGAGCGCCTCGGGCATTTTGGTGAAGGTCTGGCCCTGGCCTGAGGCGCAGATGCGCTCGCGCGACGGCCCGCAGCGCTCGAGCCGGATGCGGGCGCGGCCATCCTCGACCAGCCGGGTCCCGCTCGGATCGGGCGGCGCTGCGGCGCCGGCTTGGCCGCCAAACGCCATCACGGGACGCGCTGTACATTTTTTGTGCGAACACTGTCGAGACTTTCATCTTGCGGCGCCGAATGGGACTATGTGAGCCTCGATAGCGGATGGGGACTGGGATGGGCCGGCCGCAGCTTAGCGCGCCACGACGTGCGAAGCGTTCGCGGCTGGTCTCGCTTGAGAAAGATACGACATGTCGAAACGAGTGTTGCTTGGACTCCTCCTGGCCTGCGGCCTCACGGCCCCGGCGCTGGCGCAAGAGCCGAAAACAGGGGGCGCGATCAATGTCGTGATCCAGCCCGAGCCGCCCGGCCTGATGATGGCGATGGTCCAGAACGGCCCGGTGCAGATGGTGGCGGGCAACATTTTCGAAGGCCTGCTTCGCTACAGCCCCAAGCTCGAACCGCAGCCGGAACTCGCCGAGAGCTGGAGCGTCAGCGAAGACGCAAAAACCTACACCTTCAAGCTGAGGAAGGGCGTGACCTGGCATGACGGCAAGCCCTTCACCGCCGCCGACGTGCTGTTCTCGGTCGAGATGCTGAAGCAGACTCATGCGCGCGCCCGCAACAACCTCGCGCAGGTCGACAAGGTCGAGGCACCCGACGACACCACGGTGGTGTTCACACTGAAGCAGCCGTTCGGTCCGTTCCTCGGCATCTTCGAGGTCGGCTCGATGCCGATGGTACCGAAGCATCTCTATGAAGGCACCGACTGGAAGACCAATCCCTACAACAACGCCCCTGTCGGCACCGGCCCCTTCATGTTCAAGGAATGGCAGAAGGGCTCTTTCATCCGCCTGGTCAAGAACCCGAACTATTACGAGAAGGGCAAACCCTATCTCGACGATATTTACTGGCAGATCATTCCCGATGCCGCGGCGCGCTCCGTGGCGTACGAGACCGGCAAGGTCGACGTACTGCCCGGCGGCTCGGTCGAGAATTTCGACGTGCCCCGTCTCTCCAAGCTGAAGGACACCTGCGTCACCGGCGCCGGCTGGGAGTTCTTCTCGCCGCTGGCTTGGCTGTGGCTCAACAACCGCCAGGGTCCGCTCGCGGACAAGCGGGTGCGGCAGGCGATCATGTATGCGATCGACCGCGAGTTCGCCAAGGACGTGATCTGGAACGGGCTCGGCAAGGTTGCGACCGGCCCATCGGCCTCGACCATCAAATATTACACCGACGACGTGCCGAAGTACCCCTACGATCCCGCCAAGGCCAAGACGCTGCTGAAGGAGGCCGGCTACAAGGGCGAGAAGATCCGCCTTCTGCCGCTCGCCTATGGCGAGACCTGGCAGCGCTGGGGTGAAGCCGTGAAGCAGAACCTTCAGGACGTCGGCATGAACATCGAGACCATCGCCACCGACGTTGCCGGCGGCAACCAGAAGATCGGCGACTGGGACTACGACATCGCCTTCACCTATCTCTACCAATATGGCGATCCCGCGCTCGGCGTCGGCCGAAACTACGTCTCAAGCGCCATCGCCAAGGGCCAGGTGTTCAACAACGTCGAGGGCTACTCCAACCCGGAAATCGACAAGCTGTTCGCCGACGGCGCGGTGGCGACGCCCGACTCCAAGCGCAAGGAGATCTACGAAAAGGCGCAGAAGATCCTGGTCGAAGACGTGCCGGTGGCTTGGATGCTCGAGCTGCAATTCCCGACCATTATGCGCTGCAAGGTCAAGAACCTGATCACCACGGGCGTCGGGGTCAATGATGGCTTCAAGGACGCGTGGCTCGACAAGTGAGGAGACGCGCTCCGAACTCCCCTTACCTCTCCCGCTTGCGGGAGAGGTCGCTACGCTCGAAGAGCGTAGCGGGTGAGGGTTCTCTCCACCTGGCAATCCCTCTGCGGAAGCACCCCCTCCCCTGCCCTCCCCCGCAAGCGGGAGAGGGAGCGCACCGCCGCTGCGGCTGCGGCCACGCCGATCTCATCGCCATTTGATCATGCTCTCCTTCATCGCTCAGCGTATCCTGAAGGGCGTGATCGTCCTGCTCGCGATCGTCGTCCTCAATTTCTTCCTGATCCGGCTTGCGCCCGGCGACCCCGCGGTCGTGATGGCGGGCGAGGCCGGTGCAAGTGACCAGATCTTCGTCCAGCAGCTCAGGCAGAAGTTCGGCCTCGACAAGCCGCTGCCCGAGCAGCTCTTCGTCTACGTCAAGGGCGTCGTGACGCTCGACCTCGGCTTCTCCTTCCGCCAGCAGGCACCAGTGTCGAAGCTGATCCTGGAGCGGCTGCCGGCGACGCTGTTGCTGACGCTGACCGCGTTCGCGATCTCGCTGATGCTCGGCATCCTGTTCGGCACTTTCGCGGCGCGCTTCGCGGGGACGTGGCTCGACACTGCCATCACGATCTTCGCGCTGATCTTCTACGCCATGCCGCTTTTCTGGGTGGCGCTGATGGGCATCCTGTTGTTCTCGGTCGCTATCGATTGGCTGCCGAGCTTCGGCTACGAGACGGTCGGCGCCAATTTCACCGGTCTTGCCCATGTGGTCGACGTCGCAAGGCACCTGATCATGCCGGCGATGACGCTCGGCTTGTTCTTCATGGCGACCTACACCCGCATGACGCGCGCCTCGATGCTGGAGGTGAAGCGGCTCGACTTCGTCAAGACCGCGCGCGCGAAAGGCCTGTCCGATGCCGTGATCCAGCGCCGCCACGTGCTCCGCAACGCGCTGCTGCCCGTCGTGACGCTCGCCGGCGTCCACTCCGGCACGCTGATCGGCGGCGCCGTCATCACCGAGACCGTGTTCGCCTGGCCGGGCATCGGACGGCTGATGTACGACGCCCTGCTGCAGCGGGACTACAATCTGCTGCTTGGTGTCTTCGTGATCTGCTCCGCCATGGTCCTGACCTTCAATCTCATCACCGACCTGGTCTATCGCCTGGTCGACCCGCGCATCGAATTCACCACATGAAACAGTTCTGGAAATCGATGTTGATGAGCCCGAGCGGCGTCATCGGGCTCATCATCCTGCTCCTTGCGATCGGGGTCGCAGTGTTCGGCCCAATGCTGTTCCCGAACTCGCCCTGGCGCATGGTGCAGCGGCCGTTCTTGCCGCCGTTCACGCTCTCGACCGTACCGCTCGGCACCGACGCGCTCGGCCGCGACGTATTCGCCGGCATGATCTTTGGCGCACGCGTCTCGCTGCTCGTGGGCTTGGTCTCCACACTGGTGGCGCTGGTCGTCGGCCTGCCGATCGGCGCCATGGCCGGCTATTTCGGCGGCAAGGTCGACGACGCCTTGATGCGCTTCACCGAATTCTTCCAGACCATTCCGAGCTTTGCGCTCGCGATCGTGCTGGTCGCGATCCTGCAGCCCTCGATCTATTCGATCGTCGCCTCGATCGCATTGGTGAGCTGGCCGCCGGTCGCGCGTCTCGTCCGCGGCGAGGTGCTGTCGCTGCGCACGCGGGAGTACGTCCAGGCCGCCGTGGTGACTGGCCAGAGCAACACCTGGATCATCCTGCGCGAAATCCTGCCGAACACGCTGTCGCCGGTGATTGTGCTGGCCTCGCTGATGGTGGCGACCGCGATCCTCCTGGAATCCTCGCTGTCGTTCCTCGGCCTTGGCGATCCCAATCTGATCTCCTGGGGCTACATGGTCGGTGCCGGCCGCACCGTGATCCGCCAGGCCTGGTGGATCACCGTGTTTCCCGGCGTCGCGATCCTGATCTCGGTGCTCGGCCTCAATTTGATCGGCGAAGGCCTCAACGACGCGCTCAATCCGCGCTTGTCGCGGGAGGGACGCTAGAGATGACCGCACCGCCCGCCGTCTCCATCAAGAATCTGCGGATCGCGCTGCCCAAGGGCGCCGAGCGTCCCTTCGCTGTCGACGGCGTCTCGCTCGACCTGCGGCCCGGCAAGATCGTCTGCGTCGTCGGCGAGTCCGGCTCCGGCAAATCGATGTGCGCGCATGCGCTGATGGGCCTGTTGCCTGATACGGTCGCTGTCACCGCCGGCGAGATCCGGTTCGAAGGCCGCGACCTGCTCAAGCTCGACGATGACGGTTGGCGCGACCTGCGCGGCCGCCGGCTTGCGATGATTTTTCAGGAGCCGATGACCGCGCTCAACCCGTTGATGCGGATCGGCGACCAGATGGCGGAGATGTTCGAGGCACACGGCCTGCTCACGCCGAGGGAGCGGCGCGCAAGGGCACTGGCGCTGGCGCGGGAGGTCGGCCTGCCCGACCCCGAGCGCATCGTGCGCGCCTATCCGCACCAGCTCTCCGGCGGCCAGCGCCAGCGCGCCATGATCGCGATGGCGCTGGCGCTCGAACCGGCGGTGCTGGTCGCAGACGAGCCGACCACGGCGCTCGACGTCACGACGCAGGCACAGATCCTGAGGCTGATCCGCAACCTCCAGCGCAACCGCAACATGGCGGTGATGTTCATCACCCATGATTTCGGCGTGGTCTCCGACATCGCCGATCAGGTCGTGGTGCTCCGCCACGGCAAGGTCGTGGAGGAGGGGCCCGCTGCAACCGTCTTCAACGCGCCGCAGCACGACTACACCAAGGCGCTGCTCGCCGCGGTGCCGTCGATGGATCCGCCGGCGCGCGCGCCGCTGGACGATCAGGCCAGGGCCGTCGAGGTGATCGGATTGGACAAGACTTACGTCACCTCGGGCGGCTGGTTTCGCGAAGACCGCCGCGTCGACGCCGCGCGCGCGGTCAACTTCAACATCCTCAGGGGTGAGACGCTCGGCCTCGTCGGCGAATCCGGCTCCGGAAAATCGTCGGTGGCGCGGCTCGTGATGCGGCTGATCGAGGCCGACCGCGGCACGGTGCGGATCGGCGAGACCGATCTCACCTCACTCTCGGGCAAAGCGCTGCGCGCCGAGCGACATCGCATCCAGATGATCTTTCAGGATCCGTTCGCCTCGCTCAATCCGCGCCGCAAGGTCGGTCACATCATCGCCGACGGTCCTATCGCGGCGGGCACCGATCCGAAAGTGGCATTCGACCGCGCCCGCGATCTGCTCAGGATGGTCGGCCTCGATGCCGGCGCGCTCGAGCGCTATCCGCATGAATTCTCCGGCGGCCAGCGCCAGCGCATCGGCATTGCGCGCGCGCTCGCGCTCGAGCCTGAGATCATCGTCGCCGACGAAGCCGTCTCCGCGCTCGACGTCTCCGTGCAGGCGCAGGTCTTGAAGTTGCTCGAAGACCTCAAGGCACGCCTCGGCCTCTCGATGCTGTTCATCACCCACGATCTGCGCGTCGCAGCCCAAATCTGTGACCGGATCGCGGTGATGCAGCGCGGCGCCATCGTCGAGTTGAAACCGACCGCGCAGCTGTTCGCCGCGCCCGAGCATGCCTATACGCGCGAGCTGCTGGCGGCGGTACCGGGACGCAAGGAGCGCACGCCGGCGGCGTGAGACGAGCGGTATTCCGTTCTGACCGGGCGCCTATACTCGGCCGGATCGTCCTAGGAACAGGGCAGTCACGCGCTTGTTATTGCTCCATCAGCGTTGCTCCGGCTTCAAAGCGGCAAGCGGCGTCCTACATGCATGACATGACACACGTCATCTAATGATGACGTACCGACCAAGTTTTGGAGCTATCATGGGCGAAGTCATTCAGTTTGTCTCGAAATCGGAGCGCGAGCGAGAGCGCCTCATCCGAGAAGCACGCGCGATCTACGACAGCATCTTCCCGCCGGCTGATCCGGTCAGCGACCAGTCGAGCGGAGGTACTGCGCGTCGCAGCGACGGAGGCAATTTCGCGTGATCAAGATCATCGCCGTGCTCTGCAACCTCGCCTCTCCGGCGAATTGTCATGAGCAAACCGTCACCACGTCCGATTTCGCCGAGGTCTCGATGCAGTCCTGCCTGATGGGCGCACCGCAGCTCGCCGAATGGATGAACCAGCATCCGGCCGAGCGCCTCGCCGGATGGCGCTGCGTGATCGGCCAACAGGGCCGCAGGGGCGCCTGAGATCGCAGGGACCGGATCGAACGCCGCGGTCCGGTTGAACCGTGACGGCGGCGCATCTCCAAGCTAGGATGGCATTTATCTGCCTGGCCAAGGGGAAGCCGGATGGAGGTCGCCAGCCTCGTTCTTCCTGTTTTCGCGATCATCGTCACCGGCTGGCTCGCCGGAGAGCTCGGCTATCTCTCCCGCTCGCTTGCCGATGCCCTGGTGCATTTCGCCTACAACGTCGCGATGCCGGCGCTACTGATCGTGACGATCGCCCAGGAGCCGGCACGCAATCTGCTGGAATGGCGCTTCCTGCTCGCGTTCGGCGGCGGATCCCTGATCTGCTTTGCGCTGGTGTTCCTGGTGGTCCGCACGGGTGGCAAGCGCGATCTCGCCAGCAGCACCATCCATGGCATGGCCGCGGCGATGACCAATACCGGCTTCGTGGCCCTGCCGATCCTGCACGCGATCTACGGCCAGCCCGCCGTCCTGCCCGCGGCAGTGGCGACGGTGTTCGTGGCCGGCGTGATGTTTCCGCTCACCGTCGTCCTGCTGGAGAGGAACGCGCGCGGGCCGGCACATTCCGCCGGACTGGTGAAGCAAATCCTGCTCAATCCGATGGTCCTGTCGACCCTCATTGGTCTCGCATGGGCGATCACCGGCTTGCCAATTCCAGCGCCGGCCATCGCCTATCTGAACATGATTGCCGCCGCGCTCACGCCCTGCGCGCTGTTTGCCATCGGACTAGGTCTGTCGGTCGAGGGACTGCGGTCGAACCTGAAGGCATCGTTCGCGCTCGCTGCCGTGAAACTGCTGGTGATGCCGCTGATCGTCTACGGACTCTGTGTGGTTTTGAGCCTCAGCCCGCTCGACACGGTCGCCGCCGTCATCTGCGCGGCAGTACCGACGGCGAAGACCGTGTATGTGCTGGCGCACGAACACAAGGTCGAGGAAAAGCTGGTCGCTGCCACGGTCTCGGTCACGACGATGCTGTCGGTCGCGACATTGCTGGTCGCGCTCTATCTTCTCTCTGGCCTCGCGACCGGCACACGGTGACCGGTATTGGACGTTCCCTATCTGAGGGGCGGGTTGGTGTTGTTCCAGGTCGGGACCGCGTTGGTGACGCCGACCGATGGCGTATTATACACGCCGATTGACGGCGCCGTGACCGTCCCGACCGACTGCCCGGTCGACCCATAGGTCCTGGGCTGTGCCGCCGGCGATCCGGCGCTCCCATAGGTCGGAGCCACCACGCCGGTACTGTAAGATCGGCTCGAGCGGTGCTTTTTGGCTTCAGCCGCAAGCGGCGTGGCAAGCAGCCCGATCGCGACGAGTGCCGCAAGGGCGGGTTTGATGCTTGTCATGGCTGATCCCTTCATACGCTGCCGGCCCCTTGTGCCATTTGTTCACTCAATGGACGATTTCCATAGGCTCCCGTTCATAACTCCGTGCGCGGGCGAAGGTGCCGGAGCGCGACTGCCGTTTCCGCTCAGATCAATGCCGAACGTCCTGCGCAAGCTCGCTCCAGTCCAGGCATGGACGGCAGGAGATTCGCCTGCTAGCGGATTTCGGTGCCAGCACCGCGCCGAACGCGAAGAGGAAGAGGAAGTGCAATGTCTATTGCACGCCGGATCCCCGCTGGCGAGGTCACATGGATGACATCAGGGGCGGACTGCCTCGCCTTCGGATGGACCCGAATCAGCGCTAGTGCATTGACCTCAACGACTTCGCGCATTGAGGTGACATGACCGGCCCCGAACTGAAGCAACTCCGCAACGACCTCTCCGAGGCGCTTGAGCGCAAGCTCACCGCGGCCGACATGGCCCGGCTTTGCGGATTGCCGGAGCAGGGCGGCGTCGACACCATCCGACGCTGGGAGGTGAGCGGCCCGACACCATCGGCAACCAAGGTGCTGCGCGTGCTCGCGATGGCGAGCGAGCGCCATCCGATTCTGGAGAAGTTCGACGTCTTCGATCGCCATGACGTGCGCGAGCAAGACCGGCCCGCAAAGCGCGCTGCATTCCGCGAACAGATGCGCGATGAGGCGCGGCGCCGTCTTGGTTAATGAGACACGCGCGCAAGGTACCGGAACAGCGCTGGATTAAGTCTTCCTTCACCACTTCTTAAGCCGGCATTAAGCACGAAAATCATTTACAGGCCAATAAGTTAGGTTGGCTGCCGCTGTGCCATGCATGTGACAGCATTTTCGTCAAAAGCGAGCTATCTGCAAAGCCAACGACGGCGCGGAAAGCGCGCCTGCCGGGGACCAAAGTGTTGGAGTTTGGACTATGAAGAAGATTCTGTTTGCGACCGTTGCGCTGCTCATGGTGGGCGCTGCTGCGCCGGCGATCGGTGCCGATCTCGGTAACCGCAATTATTACAAGACGCCCGCGCCGGCCTATGCCGCGCCGATCTACAACTGGACCGGTTTCTACATCGGTGCGCATCTCGGTGGCGCATTCTCCAGCGACAATAATTTCAACGGCCTCTCCACCGGCAACAACGGCAATGGCCGCTTTCTCGGCGGCTTGCAGGCCGGTGCGGACTGGCAGTTCCACCCGAATTTCCTGGTCGGTGTCGAAGGCCAGTATTCCTGGCTCTCCGGTAGCGTCGGCGCGGTGTTCCCGGGCGGCGTCGCCTACACCAACGACCAGCGAGGCCTCGGTTCGATCACCGGCCGCGTCGGCTACACCTGGGGTCCGGGCCTGCTCTATGTGAAGGGCGGCTACGCCTACTCCGACAACAACGAGAAGGTCACTGTCGGCGGCACCCCGGCGCCCTTCGTCATCGCTGGCGATCACCGCAACGGCTACACCGTCGGCGCCGGCCTCGAATACATGTTCGCCCCGAACTGGTCGGCCAAGGCCGAGTACCAGTACTACAATTTCGGCGACGCGCATTTCATCGGAGGTCCGCTGGCGGGCTCCGGCAACTTCACCACCGACGACCACACCATCAAGGCGGGCGTCAATTACCGCTTCAACTGGGCCAACTCGGCGGTCGCGCGCTACTGAACGGTTACCAAGACCTTATCGTGATGACGGGCCGGCATTGTTGCCGGCCCTTCTTTTTTCGCTGTGCGGAACGCGCGCAACCAATTGAGCAACTTGCGAATTTTTAACCCGCTCCAAGGATACTCCGCGGCGAAAACATAAGATCATGGGTGGGGGAATTTCGATGGCGATCCGTCTTGGTGGCATTCTTGGCCCTGTCCTTGGCCGTTTCAAGCCTCGCTTCAAGATGCCGAAATGGGGCGTGCGCGGCAGCCTGTTCACGGCCTTCGCAGTGATCGCAGGCATGGGCCTCCTGATCGCCGCAGGCGCCGGCTTCGTCTTCAACCATCTCGGCAGCACCATGATGGACCTGAGCGGCCGCGACATTCCGCGCCTCTCCGCGAGCCTTCAACTCGCATCGCAAAGCGCAACGCTCGCGGCGCAAGGGCCCGGCCTCCTGGCATCGCCGTCCGACGAGGCGCTGAACGAACGCACCAAGAAGGTGCAGGAGATTCAGCAGCTCGCCATGGCCAAGCTTGGCGAGATCATCGAGCTCGGCGCCGACAAGCAGATCGCGACCGCACTGCGCGACACCGCCAAGAGCATCGACGAGGCGACCCAGAGCCTGGTGTCGGCCGCGCGCGAGCGGCTCGATACCGGCGCGCTGCACGACAAGCAGTATGAAGCGCTGCGCAAGGCGCAGATCACCTTCGTCGGTGCGGCCGGTCCTGCCATGCTGGATGCGCAAACGCGCCTGAACGCGATTCTCGGCGCGGCGGAAGTTTCCGCCGATGATGCCACCGAAGCCGCCCGCACCGTCTCCCAGGTCGCGACCATCTCCGCCAACGGGAATCTGATGGCCGCCGACATGATGGCGGCGCTGTCGGCCAACAACAGCGACACGCTGGAGGCGATCGAGAAGGAGTTCAAGGCGACGCGCGACCGCGTCAGGTCGAACCTCGAGGACCTGCCGAACATGACCTCGATGCAGGCGGTGCGCGACACCGTGCAAAAGCTGTTCGCCTTCGGCGAGGGCAAGACCGGCGTGTTCAAGATCCGCCAGAAAGAGCTCGACGCCATCGACTACGGCCAGACCATTCTGGACGAGACCCGCAAGCTCAATGTCGGCCTCGGCATCAGCGTGCAGCAGCTCGTCGAGGGCGTGCAGAAGGAGACCAACGCGTCGACCTTCCAGGCGCGGCAGGAGATCTCGCTGGCGACGACCGCGATGCTGGCGCTCGGCGCGCTGATGCTGGTCGGCTCGGCGTTGTTCGTCTGGCTCTATGTCGGCCGCAACATCTTGCGCCGGATCACAGGCCTCCAGCGCGCCATGCAGCTGCTCTCGGCCGGCGACCTCGACACCGAGATCGCGCGCGCGAAGCAGAATGACGAGATCGGCACGATGACGGATACGCTTCAGGTGTTCCGCGACAGCATGATCGAAGCCCGGACCCTCGCCGGCGAGCAGGACAAGGATCGGCTCGCTAAGGCCGAGCGCGCCGCGCGCATGGAGGCGAAGATCGCCGAGTTCGAGGGCACGGTGCGCTCCGCGCTCGACAATCTCGCGCAGTCGGCCAATTCGATGCAGACGACCGCGCAGAGCATGTCGAACACCGCCGACCAGTCCAACGCGCTGGTGAACGCGGTGGCGTCGGCCGCGGAGGAAACCTCGGTCAACGTGCAGACCGTGTCATCAGGCACCGAACAGCTGTCGTCCTCGATCCAGGAGATCAGCAAGCAGGTGATCACCTCCGCCGAGATCGCCAGGAAGGCCGTCGACGAAGCCGGTTCGACGGACGCCACGGTGCAGAGCCTTGCCGACAGCGCGAGCCGCATCAACGTCGTGGTCGATTTGATCCAGACCATCGCCTCGCAGACCAATCTGCTCGCCCTCAACGCCACCATCGAGGCCGCGCGCGCGGGCGAGGCCGGCCGCGGCTTCGCGGTGGTCGCCTCCGAGGTGAAGAGCCTCGCGAGCCAGACCGCCAAGGCAACGGAAGAGATCCGCACCCAGATCGCCAGCATGCAGCAGGTCACCACCTCGGCAGTCGGCGCGATCCAGGGCATCGGCCGGATCATCGGAGAGATCAACGACGTCACCACGACGATCGCCGCCGCGGTCGAGGAGCAGGGCGCGGCGACGCGCGAGATCGCCCGCAACATCCAGCATGCGGCCGGCGGCACCAGCGAGGTCTCCAGCAACATCGTCGGCGTCTCCACGGCTTCGGCGGAAGCCGGCGCAGCGGCGAACGAAGTGCTGGGCGCCTCCGACGCGCTCCGCCGCGAAGCCGACATGCTGCGCGGAGAGATCGACGCGTTCCTCAACAACATACGGGCGGCGTAAGCCGCCGCCGGCCTGTCGTGGCTCCATCCGGGTCACGGAAAAACCCTTGCGGTATGACGGCCATGCGACGGCCGCCGCGCGGCTTTTTTCGGCTGGCGCGCCGCAGCCAGTGGGTTTAAGCCGGTAGAATGAACGCAAAAACCGACACCGTGCAGTCCTCCGCCGAGGCCCTGCGCTATCCATGGGAACAGCATCCCGGCCCCGAAGAGGTCGTCGAGGTGAAGCCGGGCGTATTGTGGGCTCGGCTGAAACTGCCGTTCCGCCTCAACCACGTGAACATCTACCTGCTCGCCGACGGCGACGGCTATGCCATCGTCGACACCGGCTTCGGCAACGAGGAGACGATCGAGGCCTGGACCAAGCTGTTCGACGGGCCGCTGAAGGGCGTCAACATCACGCGCCTGATCGTGACTCATTCCCATCCCGATCATGTCGGTCTGGCCGGGTGGATCGTCGAGCGATTCAACTGCCCGCTGGTGATGTCGCAGGTCGAATATCTGCAATCGGTCTATCACCAGAACCGCGGCACGGAGGAGCGTCAGCAGGCGCAACGGCTGTTCTTCCGCCGCCACGGCATGGACGAATCGCTCACCGAAAAGCTGCTCGGCCGCGGCCAGGATTATCTCAAGCGTGTCTCGGTGCTGCCGCCGTCCTACCGCCGCATCTCGCATGGCGACGACGTCGTGATCGGCACGCGCCGCTTCAAGGTGATCACCGGCGGCGGTCACGCGCTCGACCAGGTGATGCTGTATTGCGCCGACGACAAGCTGTTCCTCTCGGCCGACCAGGTGCTGAGCAAGATCTCGCCGAACGTCAGCGTGTGGGCGGTCGAACCCGACCAGAATTCGCTCGGCGAGTATCTGGCCTCGCTCGCCAGCCTCACCACGACGCTGCCCTATGACGTGCTGGTGCTGCCGGGCCATGGCGTGCCGTTCTACGGGCTGAAGCCCCGCATCAAGCAGCTGGCCGATCACCACGAGGAGCGCTGCCGCCTGATCGCTGAAGCCTGCCGCGAGGTGCCGCAGACCTCGCGCGCCTTGGTGCCCGTCGTGTTCAACAAGCACGTGCTCGACGAACACCAGATGGGTTTTGCCGCCGGCGAGTTGGTCGCCCATGTCAACTACATGATCGTCGAGGGCCGGCTGACGGCGGAGACGAAAGACGGCGTGCTTCAATTCAGAACGAGTTGAGCGTTGACTTCAATTCAACTGATGGCGCAGAGCAACATTGCATCTCGCGCGAACTTGATCGGGATCAAGTTTCAAATCGCACGATAGGGCATTTTGCCCAAATGCCCCGCAGGTCCAAATGTGGGATAGCGCATAGACATTAGAGCTGGAATAGCTCTAAGAAGATGCCGCCCTTTGGTCAGTTCCGTTGCAGGTTTGACGATGGATTACAGCCAGTTTTTCAATTCCGCCCTTAATCGCCTCCACACTGAGCGGCGCTACCGCGTGTTCGCCGATCTCGAGCGCATCGCCGGCCGGTTCCCGCATGCGCTCTGGCACTCGCCCAAGGGCAAGCGCGACGTCGTGATCTGGTGCTCCAACGATTATCTCGGCATGGGCCAGCACCCGAAGGTGGTCGGCGCGATGGTCGAGACCGCGACGCGCGTCGGCACCGGCGCCGGCGGCACCCGCAACATCGCCGGCACGCATCATCCGCTGGTGCAGCTCGAGGCCGAGCTCGCCGATCTCCATGGCAAGGACGCCTCGCTGCTCTTCACGTCCGGCTACGTCTCGAACCAGACCGGCATCGCGACCATCGCGAAGCTCATTCCGAACTGCCTCATTCTCTCGGACGAGCTCAACCACAATTCGATGATCGAGGGCATCCGCCAGTCCGGCTGCGAGCGGGTCGTGTTCCGCCACAACGATCTCGCCGATCTCGAAGCGCTGTTGAAGGCTGCGGGCCCGAGCCGGCCCAAGCTGATCGCCTGCGAGAGCCTTTATTCGATGGACGGCGATATCGCTCCGCTGGCAAAAATCTGCGATCTCGCCGAGAAGTACGGCGCGATGACCTATGTCGACGAAGTCCACGCCGTCGGCATGTACGGCCCGCGCGGCGGCGGCATCGCCGAGCGCGACGGCGTGATGCATCGCATCGACATTCTCGAAGGCACGCTCGCCAAGGCGTTCGGCTGCCTCGGCGGTTACATCGCCGCCAACGGACAGATCATCGACGCCGTGCGCTCTTATGCGCCGGGCTTCATCTTCACCACCGCGCTGCCGCCGGCGATCTGCTCGGCCGCCACCGCTGCGATCAAGCATCTGAAGACGTCGAACTGGGAGCGCGAGCGCCACCAGGACCGCGCCGCCCGGGTCAAGGCGATCCTCAACGCCGCCGGCCTGCCGGTGATGTCGAGCGACACCCACATCGTGCCGCTGTTCATCGGCGATGCCGAGAAGTGCAAGCAGGCTTCCGACCTCTTGCTCGAACAGCACGGCATCTACATCCAGCCGATCAACTATCCGACGGTCGCCAAGGGCACCGAGCGCCTGCGCATCACACCCTCGCCCTATCACGACGACGGCCTGGTGGATCAGCTCGCCGAAGCCCTGCTGCAGGTATGGGACCGCCTCGGGCTGCCGCTGCGCGAGAAGTCGCTGGCGGCGGAGTAGGCGTTTTCCGTCGTCCTGACGGAAGCCAGGACGACATTGGGGCTGATGGCCTGCCGGGCACCTTAACGACAACCCCAGTTCCCGCGCCCGCACGGCATTTCGCTGTCGCCTGCCGCCGGCCAACGCGCTAGATTTGCAGGGAAAATGAGATCGGGCGCTGCCAGCGCGCCCAGGGAGAAGCACGCTCGCCATGCTGCACGACTGGGGCGTGATCGCCGCCGCCTTCGGCTATATCGGCTTTCTGTTCCTGGTGGCGAGCCATGGCGACCGCCGCTCGCCGGCCGGGCGCGGCCGCGCCTCCGGGCTGATTTATCCGCTGTCGCTGGCGATCTACTGCACCTCCTGGACCTTCTTCGGCTCGGTCGGCTTCGCCACCCGCACGTCCACCGACTTCCTCGCGATCTATGTCGGCCCGATCCTGATGATCGGGCTCGGAGCCGGCGTACTCCGCCGCGTGATCCAGCTCGCGAAAGCCCACAACATCACCTCGATCGCCGACTTCATCGGCGCGCGCTATGGCAAGAGCCAGGCGGTGGCGGCGACCGTCGCGCTGATCGCGATCATCGGCTCGGTGCCCTATATCGCGCTCCAGCTCAAGGCGGTCGCCTCCTCGCTCGAAACCATCCTGGGCGAAGACCAGGCCTTCTCTCACATCCCCATCGTCGGCGACATGGCGCTGATGGTGACGCTGGCGATGGCGGCCTTCGCGGTGCTGTTCGGCACGCGGCAGACCGACGCCACCGAGCATCAGCACGGCCTGATGCTGGCGGTCGCAACCGAATCCATCATCAAGCTGGTCGCCTTCCTCACCGCCGGCATCTTCGTCACGTTCTGGATGTTCTCGCCGCACGAACTGATCGAGCGCGCCATGAAGACCCCGGAGGCGGTGCGCGCCATCAACTATTCGCCGTCGATCGGCAACTTCCTGACCATGACGCTGCTGTCGCTGTGCGCGATCATGCTGCTGCCGCGCCAGTTCCACGTCAGCGTGGTGGAAAATTCCTCGGATGCCGAGGTCGGCCGCGCGCGCTGGCTGTTTCCGCTCTACCTCGTCGCCATCAATCTGTTCGTGATCCCGATCGCGCTCGCCGGCCTCATCAGCTTCCCGTTCGGCACCGCCGATCCTGACATGTACGTGCTGGCGCTGCCGATGGAAGGCGGCGCGAATCTGCTCAGCGTCGCCGTCTTCGTCGGCGGCCTGTCGGCGGCGACCGCGATGGTGATCGTCGAATGCGTCGCGCTCTCCATCATGGTCTCGAACGACCTCGTGATGCCGCTGGTGCTGCAACGACGGCCGGAAGGACGCACCGGCGGCGCCGATTTCAGCGACTTCCTGTTGCGCTCGCGCCGGCTCGCGATCTTCGCCATCATGGTGATGGCCTACTTCTACTACCGCGCGCTCGGCAACACCCAGCTCGCGGCAATCGGCCTGCTGTCTTTTGCCGCCATCGCCCAGCTTGCACCAAGCTTCTTCGGCGGGCTGCTGTGGCGGCGCGCGACCGCGCGCGGCGCCATCGGCGGCATGCTGGTCGGATTCGCGGTGTGGCTCTACACGCTGTTCATCCCGAGCTTCATGGATTCCTCGACTTCGGGCATCCTGCTGCTCCAGCACGGCCCGTTCGGGATCGAGGCGCTGCGGCCGCAGGCGCTGTTCGGCGCCGACCTGCCGCCACTGATGCACGGCGTCATCTGGTCGCTGTCGCTCAACATCCTCACCTATGTGCTGCTGTCGCTGGCGCGCCGGCCGTCTTCGATCGAGCTGGTGCAGGCCGATCTGTTCGTGCCCAACACGCTGGCGCCGATCTCGCCGAACTTCCGCCGCTGGCGCACCACGGTCACGGTGCAGGACATCCAGACCACGGTGGCGCAATATCTCGGGCCGGACCGCGCGCGGCATTCGTTCGAGGCATTCACCGCGCGGCGCAATGTGCGGCTGGAGCACGGGGCACCCGCCGATCTCGAGCTGTTGCAGCACGCCGAGCACCTGATCGCCTCCTCGATCGGCGCAGCCTCCTCGCGGCTCGTGATGTCGCTGCTGCTGCGCAAGCGGACGGTCTCCGCCAAGGCTGCACTCAAGCTGCTCGACGATTCCCATGCGGCGCTGCATTTCAACCGCGAGATCCTCCAGACCGCGCTCAACCATGTGCGTCAGGGCATCGCGGTGTTCGACGCCGATCTGCAACTGATCTGCTCCAACCGGCAGTTCGGCGATCTCCTCAACGTTCCCCCGCATTTCATCCAGTTCGGCACGCCGTTGCGTGAAATCCTCGAATTCATGGGCGTGAGCGAGCCGAACGATCCGGTCGAGCGCGAGGCCATGCTGGAACGCCGGCTCGCAGCTTACACCACCGACGGCGAGCCTTATCTGGAGCGCCTGCCCGATCGCCACATGGTGATCGAGATTTTGACCAACCGCATGCCCGGCGGCGGCTTCGTCATCACCTTCACCGACGTCACCCCCACCTTCGAGGCGGCCGCAGCGCTGGAGCGCGCCAATGCGACGCTGGAAAAGCGGGTGCGCGACCGTACCGAGGAGCTGACCCGGCTGAATTCCGAGCTGGCTCAGGCCAAGAGCGCGGCCGAAGACGCCAGCATCTCCAAGACGCGGTTCCTTGCCGCCGCCAGCCACGACATTCTCCAGCCGCTGAACGCGGCGCGGCTCTATGTCACGAGCCTGGTCGAGCGCCAGCACAGCGGCGAGGAGACGCGGCTGGTCGAGAACATCGACGAATCGCTGCAGGCGATCGAGGAGATCCTCGGCGCGCTGCTCGACATCTCCCGGCTCGATGCCGGCGCGATGACGACCTCGATCTCGAGCTTCAAGATGGCCGATCTGATGCGTTCGCTGGAGATCGAATTTGCGCCGATCGCACGCGCCAAGAATTTGGAGCTCGCCTTCGTGCCCTGCTCGCTGCCGGTCGAGTCTGACCGCTTGCTGCTGCGGCGCCTGCTTCAGAACCTGATCTCCAACGCGATCAAATACACACCGCGCGGCCGCGTGCTGGTCGGCTGCCGCCGCCAAGGCCCCTCGCTCAATATCTGCGTCTACGACACCGGCGTCGGCATCCCGCCGGTCAAGCGCAGCGAGATCTTCAAGGAGTTCCACCGCCTCGAGCAAGGCGCGCGGATCGCGCGCGGCCTCGGGCTCGGGCTGTCGATCGTCGAGCGGTTGGCACGGGTGCTCAATCACGGCATCGCCATCGACTCCAATGTCGGCGGCGGTTCGGTGTTCTCCGTAACTGTGCCGACGGCGAAGGCGATCACCCACACCGCCGCAGTGACGAGCGCGACGCCGCTGGCGCGCGCGCCGATCTCGGGCGCGCTCATCGTCTGCATCGAGAACGACGCGGCGATCCTCGACGGCATGCGCACGCTGCTGAAGGCGTGGGACGCCGAGGTGATCGCGGTCGCCGATCCCGAAGGCGCGATCGCCGCGATCGAAACTGCCGGCGGCCGCGTCACCGGCCTGCTGGTCGATTATCATCTCGACCGCGGCAACGGCATCGCCGCGATCCGCGACATCCGCCGCCGGTTCGGCGACGGCATCCCCGCAATCCTGATCACCGCCGACCGCAGCCCCGCCGTGCAAATGGCTGCACGCGACGAAAAGGTCGCGGTGCTCAACAAGCCGGTGAAGCCGGCATCGCTGCGCGCCCTGCTCGGCCAGTGGCGCACCCAGCAGATGGTCGCGGCGGAGTGAGACGCCGCACTCACGGCGCAAGCCGCGTGAAGACGTAATCGCGGCTCCTGACACGGGCTTCGTGGCAGGCAAAGCAGGTGCGATGCAGGGCCTCGTCGACCGGCTTGCCGTTGACGAAGCGGCCAAAACCCCAGCCGCCGGTCGAGGCATATTTTCTGAAATCCTTCACCATCACCTGGACGGTGGTGGGCTCACCGGGGATCGTCGCGGACGAAAATTCGGGCGACTGTTTCCGCTTCCAGGCGCGCTTGACCAGAATGGTGCCGTCCGGGAACGGAAGCTTGTTGTCTTGATAAGCATCGATCGCAGTCTTGTTGCCGACGATGGCACGCAGCTCGGCCAAGGGAGCCGCCTCCTCGGCCGGTGCGATCAGCTGCCACTGCTTGTAGCCGGACGGAACAGTGATGCCGAAGATCGGCGAGGCATCCGCCGGTTCCTCCGCGAAAGCGATCGTGACCAGATACGGCACGCATGTCAGGACAACGACGAGGAGGAGCGCAGCCAGCACGATCATCGTCGTGTAGGACGGAAA
Source organism: Bradyrhizobium sp. LB8.2 (assembly GCF_040548035.1). Lineage (NCBI taxonomy): Bacteria > Pseudomonadati > Pseudomonadota > Alphaproteobacteria > Hyphomicrobiales > Nitrobacteraceae > Bradyrhizobium > Bradyrhizobium sp. LB8.2. The sequence goes on from NZ_JBEPQV010000030.1 coordinate 68,105, forward strand.
TTTGGTCTTTTCAGATTTCATCGTCATGACGCTTCATCAAGCTGGGATCACGTGTGAGGCCTCGGCCCAGCCGCGCTGGACCGAGGTGTCGAGCAAAATCCTCAGGCGCCGCCGTCGGCATCGATGACGGCCTTGGCAAAGGCTTGTGGAGCTTCCTGCGGCAGATTGTGGCCGATGCCGCCGGTGATCAGGCGATAGTCGTACCGACCAGAGAATCTCTTGGCATAGGCGCTCGCGTCGGGATGCGGCGCGCCGTTGGCATCGCCTTCCATCGTGATCGTCGGCACGTCGATGACCGGAGCCGCCGCGAGCTTCTTTTCAATATGCTCGTATTTCGCTTCGCCCTGGGCGAGCCCGAGCCGCCAGCGGTAATTGTGGATCGTGATCGCGACATGATCCTTGTTGTCCAGCGCCGCCGCGCTGCGGGCGAAGGTGGCGTCGTCGAACTTCCACTGCGGCGAAGCGAGCTTCCAGATCAGTTTTGCGAAATCATGCGTGTACTTCTCGTATCCGGCGCGGCCGCGCTCGGTCGCGAAATAGAACTGGTACCACCATTGCAGCTCGGCCGACGGCGGCAGCGGCGCGTTGCCTGCGGCCTGGCTGGAGATCAGATAGCCGCTGACCGACACCAGCGCGCGGCAGCGCTCCGGCCACAGCGCGGCGATGATATCGGCGGTGCGCGCGCCCCAGTCGAAACCGGCGACGACCGCCTTCTTGATGTCGAGCTTGTCCATCAGCGCAATGATGTCGACGGCCATGGCGGCCGGCTCGCCATTGCGGGGCGTCTCGCCAGAGAGGAAGTGCGTCGAGCCGTAACCGCGCAGATAAGGGATGATGACGCGATAGCCGGCCTTTGTCAGGATCGGCGCGACATCGACGAAGGCGTGAATGTCGTAAGGCCAGCCGTGCAGCAGGATCGCGACGGGACCGTTCGCAGGACCGGCCTCCGCGTAGCCGACGTTGAGGACGCCGGCATCGATCTGCTTGATCGCGCCGAACGACGCATTCGTCGCGGAGGAGCGCGGCGCTTCCGATTCGGCGCGGGCGAGGCCGATCACGCCAAGGCCGGCGGCGACGGTTCCCGCCGCCACGCCGAAAAACTGACGCCGGTGCTGGTCGATGATCTGTTTCATGATGTTGCTACCTTGTTGATGGTTGGTTGGCGTTGGTGCGTCAGATCAGCGCGACCGTGACGTCGATGTTGCCGCGAACGGCCTTGGAATAGGGGCAGGTCTGGTGCGCCTCATCGATGAGGCCGCGCGCGATCTCGCGATCGAGACCGGGAAGGCTGACATCGAGGCGTGCCCTGAGCGAATAGGCGCCCTCGTCGAGCACGAGGTCGATCTCCGCGTCGATCGCGCATTTCCTTGGAAGCTGGATCTTCCGCTTGCGGGCCGCGATCTCCATCGCGCCCTCGAAGCAGGCCGACCAGCCGGCCGCGAACAATTGCTCGGGGTTGGTGCCGATACCCGCGCCGCCCGGCGGCGACAGCTTGACGTCCAGGCGGCCTTCTGAACTGCGCGACATGCCGTCCTGTCGCCCGCCGCTGGTGTGGGTCCGGGCCGTGTAGAGCAATTTTGCCGCTTGGGTCATCGAGGTCTCCTTGCCGTCGCACAACTGACTAGCAGCGGCGGCCTCAGGACACCCGTTTGGACTTGTGAGAAGTTGTGAGGTCTCGGCTCGCACCCCTCGCAAGGCCTGCATCCGCGGTCTGATGCCGATGCAGGAACGGCCTTGCCGGATCGCGATCATCTGGCTATCCGGTCCCTTCCAAAGGATCAGGATTCCGCCATGATCGAGCCGGCCGGCACCGCAACGGGAACCCTGTCGTTTGGACCATTCACCGTGACGCCGCATGAAAGACTCGTGATGCGCGATGGCGTCGCGCTGCCGCTCGGTGCAAAGGCCTTCGACACGCTGATCGCGCTGATGTCGCGGCCGAACGAGGTCGTCAGCAAGTTTGATCTGATGGCGCTGGTGTGGCCCGGCATCACGGTCGAGGAAGCCAATCTGCGCTTTCACGTCGCGGCGCTTCGCAAAGTCCTTGGCGACGGCAAGGACGGCACTCGCTACATCGCCACACTCTCCGGCCGCGGCTATTGCTTCGTGGCGCCGATCTCGCGGGTGGAACTCCCGGCACAGCGGCGCGCCGCACGGCGAACGGAATTGCCGCCGGTCAAACTGCCGAACCGGCTGCAACGGATGGTCGGGCGCGACGATGAAGTCGCCGCCGTCTCCGACAGGCTGATCGGCTCGCGCTTCGTCACGATCGTCGGCCCGGGCGGCGTCGGCAAGACTGCCGTTGCAGTTGCGATCGCTCACGACCTGCTCGAAACATTCTCCGACGCCGCGCACTTTGTTGATCTTGCCGCATTGAGCGATCCCGATCTCGTGATCACCTCGATCCTGCTGATGCTCGGCCTGCCGGCGCAAACCGACGATCCCCTGCCCGCGCTGCTCGCCCATCTCCGGGACAAGCGGATGCTGCTGATCCTCGACAATTGCGAACACGTCGTCGCAGCCGCAGCGCCGCTGGCCGCCGAGATCTTCCACGCCGCACCGCATGTCCACATCCTGGCGACGAGCCGCGAAGCGCTGCGCGTCGAGGGCGAGCAGGTCTATCGATTGGCCCCGCTTGCCGTTCCGCCCGACAATCCCGGACTGACGGCGGCCGCGGCGCAGACCTATCCCGCGCTTCAGCTCTTCCTCGAACGTGCCACGGCCGGCGGCGCGCAGATCGCGCTCGACGATGCCAACGCCGCAATCGTCGCCGGCATCTGCCGCAAGCTCGACGGCATGGCGCTGGCGATCGAACTCGCCGCCGGCCGAGTCGAAGCCTACGGCCTGGAGCAGACCGCGACGCTGCTCGACGAGCGCCTCAATCTGCTCTGGCAGGGCCAGCGCACGGCGCCGCCACGACAGAAGACATTGCAGGCGACGCTGGCCTGGAGCTACGGGCTCCTGTCCGACATCGAGCGCCTGGTGCTGCGCCGGCTCGCGGTCTTCGCCGGTCACTTCACCATCGACGCCGCACTGGAGATCGTGCCGGACCAACGGGTCGACCGCTCCCGCCTGTTCGACGCCATCGACGGCCTCGTGGCCAAGTCGATGGTCGCGCCGCGGCCGATCGGCGCCATGATGCGCTATCGTCTGCTCGACACGACGCGCGCCTATCTGCGCGATGTCGGGCCTGATGACGCATCGCTCGCCGCCCGCCACGCAACCTACTACCGGCGATGGCTGGAGCAGGCCGGTAGGACATGGGCCACGGTGCCGAGCGCCGACGAGCGCGCGATCCATTTCTCCGCGCTTCACAACGTCCGCGCCGCGCTGGACTGGTGTTTTGGCGTGAACGGCGATGCCGGCATCGGCGTTACACTCGCCGCTGCGGCGGCTCCCATCTTTCTCGCCATGTCGCTGCTGATCGAATGCCGGCGCTGGTCTGAACGGGCGCTGCTTGCAATCGATCCGTCCTCGCGCGGCAGTGCCGAGGAAATGCACATCCAGGCCGCGCTCGGACTGACCTTGATGTTCACGCGCGGCGGCAGCGAAGCGGCACGTGCCGCCTTGAGCCGGAGCCTTGCGATCGCCGAGGCGCGCGGCGACGCGCCGAACCAGCTCCAGCTGCTCGGCCGCGTGCATATCTTCCACGAGCGGATGGGACAGTTCGACGCCGCGCTCGGCTATGCGCAGCAAAGCCTCGCGGTCGCCGAGACACTCGGCGATGCCGCCTCGCTCGCCCTCGCCCATTCGCTGCTGGGTGTCTCCTTGCATCTGGCCGGCGAGCATCGCGACGCGTTGACCATGCTGGAGGCCGCCTGGCACGGGCCGGGCACGGAACGGATCAGCACCGTCTATGGCTTCGATCACCGCAACCGGGCCGGCATCTCGCTCGCGCGAGAGTTTTGGTTGCAGGGCCGCCCCGCCGATGCGTTGCAACTGGCCCGGCAGACGGTCATCGAGGCCGCGCAGATGGACCATCCGATCACGCTCTGCATCGCGTTGATCTGGGCGGTCTCGATCGATCTCTGGAGCGGAGACCTCGATGGCGCGGAAGAGAACATCGACCGCTTCATCGCCCATGCCGAATCGCGCTCGATGGGCCCTTATCTTGCGGTCGGCCGCGGCGTCAAAGGCGAGCTGGCGATCCGACGCGGCGCCGCAGCTAGCGGCGTCGAGACGATCGAGGCGTGCCTGCGCGAGCTTCACGATGCCGGCTACGAGCTGCTCACCACGACGTTCAACATCGCGCTTGTGAACGGTCTTCTGGCGCTCGAGCAAGTCGAACAAGGTGCACGCCTGCTCGACGATGCGATCAGCCTCGTCGAGCAGAGCGGCGATCATCTGTACATGCCCGAGCTGCTGCGCATCAGGGGCAGGGTTCTCCTGGCCCGCCCGCAGCCCGAGGCCGATCAGGCAGAAGCCCACTTCGTGCAATCACTGGAATTGAGTCGCCGCAAAGGCGCCAAAGCCTGGGAGCTGCGGGCCGCGATCGATCTTGCCGGATTCCTTGCCGAACGCGACCGGCGCGAGGAAGCGAAACGATTGCTTCAATCGGCGCTCGAAGGTTTTATCGAGGGATTAGAGACTGCGGATATCAGAATAGCCAACGCTTTGCTGCAGACATTATAGGGCGCACCGCATCGTCATTGCGAGCAAGGGGCGGCATCGCCATCCTCCAATGCACATTTGAACTCGCAGACACGCCTTCGCATCCTCGCGGCGGATTTCACCCGAGCTTTGCTTGGTCGCTTCACCCTCTTGTCCAGGAGGGCGCAGGGAAGGCCGGGTGCCGGCTGGCACCCGCGGTCCGCTGCGCGAAAGGTAGCGCAAGGAAACCGCACAGCAGCATACAGGTGTAGCCAAATCACTCGGCCTTCCCTGCGCAGTGGCTTTACGGCTTATGCCGTGCTCTCCCGGGAGCCGAGTTCCTGTTGGCCTCCCTCGCCTTCACGAAAGTCGCGGACACAGCGCCGGTTGACGCGAATGCCGCATCCGCCAAGGCTTGACCGTAGCAACGACGGCCAGGACCACACGGTTTTGCCGTACGCACGGCTCGCTTGTCGCCACCGGTTTCGACGACGTTGTGCACGTTGCCGCCGACCTGATGACGAGACGAACCTGACAGCGCCGCTCGTCGGCACGAAGCCTCGGGCTCACGGAGAGCAATCCGCCCTGCCCGCACTTTCGGGCCCGACGCTGTCGCGTCCACCGCAAGCCCGGCTCTACGACCATCACGACACATGGTCGCCCCTCAAGGGTGAGCCGGGATGGGCGACACATACGTCAATTCCGAATTTCGGTAAAGCGGAATATTTTCGCGCGGGCGGATTGACAGGGGAGCGACACAGACGCGGTCGCGTAGCTCGCTACAGGCTCACCCCGTCGGAGTGCCCTGCCTCCACTGGCCGCCGGCGATCTTCGCGGCGGCGATCACGGCTTGCGTCCGGCTTTCGACGCCGAGCTTTTGCAGGATGGCCGAGACGTGCGCCTTGATGGTGGCCTCGGAGACGCCGAGCTCATAGGCGATCTGCTTGTTGAGCAGCCCCTCCGACAGCATCATCAGGACCCGCACCTGTTGCGGCGTCAGCGTCACCAGACGGTCGCGCAGCTTCGTCATGTCCGGGTCGGCGGCGGCCGACAGGTCGGTGTCGGCGGGAACCCAGACGTCGCCCTCCATCACCTTGAGGATGGCATCGCGCAGGGTCTCGACGCCGAACCGCTTCGGGATGAAACCCGAGGCGCCGAAATCGAGCGAGCGGCGGATCGTGGCGCTGTCGTCGGAGGCCGAGACGATGACCACCGGGATCGCCGGATATTGTGCGCGCAGATAGATCAGGCCGGAAAAGCCGGAGATCCCGGGCATCGAGAGATCGAGCAGGATCAGGTCGACGTCAGAGTTCTGTTCCAAAAGCTTGGTCAGATCCTCGAACGATCCGGCCTCGTCGATCCTCGCCGAGGTCAGGACGCCCGCCACCGCCTGCCGCAACGCGTCACGGAACAGCGGATGGTCATCGGCAATGACGAGATGGGTGGAAGGAGCGTTCATCGATCTCTTGCTGTCGTTCGCGCCGGGCGGCGAGTCAGCGCCGCGGCACCCTAATTCTTCCCTGAGCGGGCGTGGCATGCAAGGGCGGATTTATTCCTTTAAAGCAAAGGGGTTAATCCGGAGGCCACGCGGCGGCCCGATATCCGCCGTCAGCTGCGCGTCAGTGCGAAAGGCCAAAAGTCGTATTGGGGCGGGTTTCACGCCGATGTTACCTTGAGGGCAAGACCTAGGTTGATCCGGCCCGCCCGGACATCTGGGGCGTGAGGAAACGATTTTTCGGGGAGCGACTCAACATGTCGACAATGGCTGTGTCTCAAGCACGCGAGGGTGGGATGACGAAAGACGAACGGTTCGTCATTCTCGCCTCCTCGCTCGGTACCGTCTTCGAGTGGTACGACTTCTATCTTTACGGGTCGCTGGCCGGCATCATCGGCGCGCAGTTCTTCTCGGCCTATCCCCCGGCAACCCGCGACATCTTCGCGCTGCTGGCCTTCGCGGCAGGCTTCCTGGTGCGCCCGTTCGGCGCGATCGTGTTCGGCCGTATCGGCGACATCGTCGGCCGCAAATACACCTTCCTCGTCACCATCCTGATCATGGGTCTGTCGACCTTCATCGTCGGCCTGCTGCCCAACGCGGCGACCATCGGCATCGCGGCCCCGATCATCCTGATCGCGTTGCGCCTCGCCCAGGGCCTGGCGCTCGGCGGTGAATATGGCGGTGCGGCGACCTACGTCGCGGAGCATGCTCCGAACGGCAAGCGCGGCTACTACACATCCTTCATCCAGACCACGGCGACGCTCGGCCTGTTCCTGTCGCTGCTGGTGATCCTGTTCACGCGCTCCGCCCTCGGCGAACCCGAGTTCGCGGCGTGGGGCTGGCGCATTCCGTTCCTGGTCTCGGTGCTGCTGCTTGGCGTCTCGGTCTGGATCCGGCTTCGCCTCAACGAATCCCCGATCTTCCAGAAGATGAAGGACGAGGGGAAGAGCTCGAAGGCCCCGCTGACGGAAGCCTTCGGCAACTGGCAGAACGGCAAGCTCGTGCTGCTGGCGCTGCTTGGCGGCGTGATGGGCCAGGGCGTGGTCTGGTACACCGGCCAGTTCTACGCATTGTTCTTCCTGCAATCGATCCTCAAGGTCGACGGCTACACCGCCAACCTGCTGATCGCCTGGTCGCTGCTGCTCGGCACCGGCTTCTTCATCGTGTTCGGCATGCTCTCCGACAGGATCGGCCGCAAGCCGATCATCCTCGGCGGCTGTCTGATCGCGGCGCTCACTTTCTTCCCGATCTTCAAGATGATCACCACCAACGCCAATCCTGCGCTGGAAAAGGCGATCGAGTCGGTCAAGGTCGAGGTGGTGGCGGATCCCGCAGGTTGCGGCGACCTGTTCAACCCGGTCGGCACCCGCGTCTTCAGCTCGCCTTGCGACACCGCACGTGCCTACCTGTCGCAGTCGTCGGTCAAGTACACGACCACGCCAGGTGCGGCCGGCTCCGGCGTGAAGGTGATGGTCAACGGCAAGGAAGTTGCCTACGCCAACGCCAAGGACGGTAATCCGGCGCTCCTCGCCGCCGCGCAGGCAGCCGGGTATCCGAAGGCCGGCGATACGGGCATCGTGAAGATGGCGCATCCGTTCGACATCTTCCGTCCGCAGGTAGCCGCGGTTGTCGGACTGCTGTTCGTCCTGGTGCTCTTCGTCACCATGGTGTACGGCCCGATCGCCGCAATGCTGGTCGAACTGTTCCCGACCCGCATCCGATACACCTCGATGTCGCTGCCCTACCACATCGGCAACGGTTGGTTCGGTGGCCTCTTGCCGGCGACCGCCTTCGCCATCGTGGCTTCAACGGGCGATATCTATGCGGGCCTCTGGTATCCGGTCATCTTCGCATCGATTACCGTCGTGATCGGCTTGTTCTTCCTGCCCGAGACCAAGGACGTCGACATCAAGGCGACCTGATCGGCGGCAGATCCAGATCAACACGAACCGGCCGCGGATCGCTCCGCGGCCGGTTTTCTTTTGGGCTCTACTGATTGCCGCCGATGAATTGCAGCACGACCTCGCGCCGGTGCGGGCGCTTGCGGTGCTCGATCAGATAGATCGCCTGCCAGGTACCGAGCATGAGCTTGCCGTTCAGGACCGGGACCTGAAGCGAAGTCTGCGTCAGCATGGTCTTGACGTGCGCCGGCATGTCGTCGGGTCCCTCGGTATCATGCGTCCATCCGGCGTTCTCCGGCGCGAGCCGGGACAGCGCGGTGGTGAGATCGACGAGCACGGAGGGATCGGCGTTCTCCTGGATCGTCAGCGACGCCGAGGTGTGACGGATGAACAATGTCAACGCGCCGTCTCGCGCGCCCGCCTCGGCGACGAATTTCGCAGCTTCGCTGGTGAGATCGGTGAAGCCGCGGCCCGGCGTCTGCACGGTCAGCAGCGACGATGCGATGGCGGTGACTTGCACAGTCGACGGCGCAGAGCGTGCGAAGCGTTTCTCAGATGCCATCAAACTCTCAAATCTTCCCCGAAACGTCCTTCTGCACGCGGTTGGCCATGTCGATCAGCCGGCGCCATGCCTTTTCCAGGAACGACATCACGCGATCGACGTCCTGGTCGCTCGGCAGCGGGATCTCGATCCTGCGGTCACCCTCGGCGGCCTTCGGCTCCGCCTTCTTGAACGGATCGGATTTCGGCAGCGCCTCGTCGATCTTGCCTGATACGGTCGGCCCCGCCGCGAGCCGTCCCTTCAGCGTCTCGACTTCAGCCTGGAGCCGGCCGATCTCGGCGTCGAGCGCGGTCCGCTCGTCGGGCACCGCGTAGCAGGCCCAACCGGCGCCGCTCCGGGTACAGGTCGATACCGTGCCGGTGCGGGTGTCGAGCCGCAGCACGCCCTCGGGGATGGGGGTCATGCTGTAGCGGCCGTTTTCACTGTCGGGTGCGGATTGCGCGGCGAGGCAGCCGCCGCTGATGGTCATCACCGCGGCGAACGCCGCGGCCGCAAGCCATGATGTTGTGGATGAATTCGCTGGTCTCATCGCGCTCTCCGCCACGACGCGAAAGGTGGCACTCTCGCAAATTCTACACCCCCGCGAGGCGATCCGCCGCCCAAAACGCGCCCCTGATATCAACGAGGGCAGTGCCCTCTTTGATCCCGGCAGCGGGGCGAAATGGCGACGGCATCCGCCGATCATGCGGAGAGCTGCTGCGGTGCGGCGTCACGCTGTGTGCAGCGCTGCCGCGCGCGCCAATATTGTAAAATAAATCAGATACATAACAGGAATGGACACAATCGTGACTTGGCTTGACTTGATTATGGCCCATCAGTATGGTCCGCGCGGCTTTTGAGGGTGGCGGGCGTAATTTCCATTCAGCCGCGGCGTTTCGGGTCTTCGTTGCATGACACAGGGCACGGGACACGGCGAGAATGGAGATCGCGATAGATCGCCCGAGGAAGCTGCGCTTTCCGAACGGCTCGGAAATCTTGATCAGCGGTTGTCCGAATTTCGCGGCCGCCACGTCAAGACCGAGCAACCCGCAGGTGACGGTGAGGACAGAGCGGCCAGGGCCTCGGCGATGGCGCTTGGTTTCCGGTTATCCTCCGAGTTGGTCGCCGGGGTCGTTGTCGGAGCGGGGATTGGCTGGGGTTTCGACCGCTTGCTGTCGACGTCGCCTTTCGGATTTATCGTGTTCCTGCTGCTGGGCTTCGTGGCCGGCGTGGTGAACGTGGTGAGAACGGCAGGCGCGGGTCAAAACAGACGCGGTGGTTCTTAAGCGGTCCACACCAGGAGAGGAATGATCGTGCCGGCTTCGCCGGTACGGGCCGGCCCGACCGGCAGACCGAGACCCGCCGGCATTGCCCGGCAGACCAAGAGATGCTGCGCTGATGAAAATCGACCCGATCCACCAGTTCAACATCGAGCCTCTCTTCACCCTGGGCCATATCGGCAATCACACGATCGCCTTCACCAATTCGTCGCTCTACATGCTGGTGGCGGTCGCGATCATCTCGATCCTGATGCTTGCCAGCGGCACGCAACTGGTTCCCGGGCGCCTTCAGTCGGTCGCCGAGATCTCCTACGAGTTCGTCGCCTCGACCATCCGTTCGACGGCCGGCGCGGAAGGCATGAAGTTCTTTCCGCTGATCTTCTCGCTGTTCATGTTCCTCTGCGTCTCGAACCTCGTGGGTATCATCCCCTATACCTTCACGATTGCGAGCCATCTGATCGTGACGGGAGCGCTCGCGCTGCTGGTGTTCTTCACCGTCCTGATCTACGGCCTCTACAAGAACGGCCTGAAATTCTTCAAGATTTTCGTTCCCCAGGGCGTCCCGATCTACATCCTGCCGCTGGTCATGTTCATCGAGATCCTGTCGTTCTTCCTGCGGCCGGTCTCCCACAGTGTCCGTCTCTTCGCCAACATGCTGGCCGGCCACATCGCGCTGAAGGTGTTCGCGGGCTTCGTCGCCATGCTCGGCTTCTCGCTCGGCGCCGTCGGCTGGGTCGGCGGCGTGCTGCCGCTGGCGCTCACGGTCGCGCTGTACGCTCTCGAGATTCTGGTCGCGTTCCTGCAGGCCTATGTGTTTGCGATCCTGACCTGCATCTACCTCAACGACGCCATTCATCCGGGACACTGAGCGGTCCGGGGAATTTCCACCCACAACCCAATCTTTCTTCCAAGGAGTCTAAAATGGATCCGGCAGCAGCAAAACTTATCGGCGCGGGCATCGCATGCATCGGCATGGGCGGCGCGGGCGTCGGCGTCGGCGTGATCTTCGGCAACTACCTCGCCGCAGCCGTTCGCAACCCTTCGGCTGCTCAGGGCCAGTTCGGCAATTTGATCTTCGGCTTCGCCGTGACCGAAGCGCTCGGCATTTTCTCGCTGCTGATCGCGCTGCTGCTGCTGTTCGTTCCGCTCTGAGGACGTGTTTCGCGCCGCTTCAACCGAAGCGGCGCGCATGACTGCAACAGGAGTACTCCATGGCTGAAAGTCATGGCGGCGCAAAAGGTCCGGCGGCGGGCGCCCACACCGAGGCTGACGGTAGTCACCACGGTGGCGGCTTCCCGCCGTTCGAGAGCAGCAGCTTCGCTTCACAGCTGGTGTCGCTCGCGATCTTCTTCGTCCTGCTTTACGTGATCGTGTCCAAGCTCGCTCTGCCGCGTATCGGCGGTGCGATCGAGGCGCGTCAGAACAAGATCGAGGGTGACCTCGCCGAAGCGCAGAAGCTGAAGGACCAGTCCGACGCCGCGCTGAAGGCCTATGAAAGCGAGCTCGCCTCGGCGCGCACGCGAGCACAGGCGATCGGCAACGAATCCCGCGAGAAGGCGAATGCGCAGGCGGAAGTCGAGCGCAAGAAGCTGGAAGAACAGCTGGCGGCCAGGCTCGCCGGGGCGGAGAAGACCATCGCCTCGACCCGCACCGCCGCCATGAGCAACGTCCGCGGCATCGCAGCCGATGCGGCCGGCCAGATCGTGCAGCAGCTTACCGGCGTCGTTCCCGACGCCGCGTCGGTCAATGCCGCGGTCGATGCGTCCTTGAAGGGTTAGTCGATATGTTCTTCGAACCTGAATTTTGGGTCGCCGTCGCCTTCGTCATCCTGATGCTCGTGTTTGCCTATCTCGGCATCCACAAGACCCTGCTGACGACGCTCGATCATCGCGCAGCCCGCATCAAGGCCGAGCTCGACGACGCGACGCGCCTCAAGCAGGAGGCGGCCAAGGTGCTCGCCGACTACAAGGCGCGCACCGCGACGGCCGAGCGCGAGGCTGCCGACATCATCGCCAACGCCAAGTCCGAAGCCGAGCGCATCGCGACCGAGGCCAAGGCGAAGATGGAAGACTTCGTCGCCCGCAGAACCAAGACCGCGGAAGGCAAGATCGCGCTCGCCGAGGCCCAGGCGGTGGCCGATGTCCGCGCCGCAGCCGCGGAAGCCGCCGTCCAGGCCGCCTCCACGATCCTGTCGCAGTCGGTCAAGGGCAACGTCGCCGACGATCTGCTCGCCAAGGGCATCACCGAGGTTCGGCAGAAGCTGAACTGAGGGGTCTCGCTTCACCAATCAGAAAGCCGGCGCGATGAGTGCCGGCTTTTTTGTTTGTCGGGCACTGCATCGGCAAGCCTGATGTCATCGCCTGCGAAGGCGGGCGATCCAGTATTCCAGAGACAGTCCTGATCAATCGAGAGGCCGCGGCGTACTGGATGCCCCTTCGCGAGGCATGACAACTATCTTTTCGTGGTTACTTCTTCTTCCCCCGCGCCTTCGGCTCGGGCGAGAGCGCTTGCGGGTCGAAGCCGACATAGAAGATGTAGGAATCGGCGGCCTTGGCCGAAGGCGTCGGGTAGGCCAGATCCTCGGCGACGAACGTGAAGGGCACGCTGCCGCCCTCCGACATCTCGACCGTGGTTCGGTAGGCCTTCGAGGCGATCACCTTCTCGCCGACGCCGCCCTGCACCACGGCGATGCGCAAGGGCACCTCGACGGTCGCAGGCGCACCGGCGGGACCGGCGATGACGCGGCCCTGAATGCCGATCCGGGCCGTGATATCGGCACCGTTCCGGGTACATTCACGCGCCATCTTGGTGATCGTAGCCTGGAAGCGAATCTCATTGCCGACGGCCGGCTTGCCGGCGGCCCCAACCGCGTAGGTCGAGGCCCCCGCGCGCACTGTAACCTGCGGACAATCGACGTCGTCATCCGCCGCCGGCTGGCCTGGCGCAGGCGCCGGCTTGGGCTGTGCCGGCTCGTCGGACTTGCCGCCGAACAGGCCCTTGAATCGATCGGTCAGCGATTGCGCCGCGGCCGGCGAGACGGAGACGAGCGCAACCGACAACGCCAACGCGACCGCTGTCCCCCGCCGCAACGCATTCCGCGATGACCGAAACTTCTGCACCATCAACGCCCATACTCCACGACAACATCCCGGCCGATCGCCGGCCGGCCTTGCGCCGTTATATCGTCAAAACCGGCGAACCCAAGGCAAGCACAACAAGGCAGCAAACAAGGAAACTCTGGCCACATGAATGAACGGGCTCAGCCGCGGAAATCCTCGTGCAGCAGACCGAACAGCAGATGGTCCTGCCAGACCCCGTTGATGCAGAGATAGCGGCGCGCCAGCCCTTCGCGGGAGAAGCCGCACTTTTCCAGCACCCGGATCGACGGCGCATTGGTCGGAATGCACGCGGCCTCGACCCGGTGCAGATTGAGTTCGCCGAACAGCGTCGGCAGCAGCACCCGCAGCGCGGCCGTCATGTAGCCGCGCTGGGCGTTGGGCTTCCCGACCCAATAGCCGATGGTGCCGGCCTGGACGATGCCGCGCCGGACATTGGCGAGCGTGATGCCGCCGAGCATGGCGCCGTCGAGCTCGCGGAAGATCAGAAAGGGATAGGAACGGTCCGCGGCGATGTCCTCGGAATAGCGGCGCAGGCGGCGACGGAAGCCGGAGCGGGTGAGATCGTCCGACGGCCAGATCGGCTCCCAGGGCGTCAGATAATCGCGGCTCGACTCGCGCAAATGCGCCCACTGCAGGAAGTCCGACATCTGCGGCGCACGTAGCAACAGGCCGTTGCCGCGCGGCGCGAGCGCGGCAGGTCCACTGGATGGCAGGCGAAAGAGGGCCATGGTGATGCTTCCCGGGGCAGATCAGCCCGTGCGCGGCTCCTAATGCAGCCGCGCTTTGGCGCGTGCCCGGGTCAATCCTTCCGCAAAAGACACCGCCGTGTCCAGACCCCTGCCGCTGCCTAATGCGACAACCGCAGGGCGGCTGCGCGAAAGCAGCGCACGCGCCGCATCCCGGGTCGATTCGACGCTGACGGCGTCGATCCGGGCCACCAGCTCCTCGGCGGTCTGGGGCCGGCCATAGGCCAGCACATGCCGGGCGAGCTGCTCGGCGCGCGACGAGCAGCTCTCCAGCGCCATCAGCAGGCCCGCCTTCATCTGCGCCTTGGCCCGCGCGATTTCGACCTCGGTCAGGGTCTCCACCGAATCGTTCATGATGTCGACCACGACTTCCATCATCTCGGGCGCATCGGCCGGATCGGTGCCGGTGTAGAGGCCGAAGAATCCGGTGTCGGTATAGGGCGCGTGGAACGAGTAGATCGAGTAACAGAGGCCGCGCTTCTCGCGGACCTCCTGGAACAGCCGCGACGACATCCCGCCGCCGAGGATGTTGGTGAAGACCTGGAGCGAGAACAACGACAGATCGCCCTGCGGCACGCCTTCCAGCGCCAGCGTCAGATGCGCCTGCTCGAGCTCGCGATGCACCACCTTGGTGCCGCCCTTGCCGAACTGTGCGGATTGCGGCTTGGGACCCGGCGTCCCCTCAAAACTGGCAAAGCGGTGCTCGACCTCGGCGACCACCTGCTTGTGATCGACCGCGCCGGCCGCCGCCACCACCATGTCGGGCCCGCGATAATGCGTCGACAGATAGTCGCGCAGCGAGTCGCGGCTGAAGGCACGCAAGGTCTTCGCAGTGCCGAGTAGCGAACGGCCCATCGGCTGGTCGGGATAACAGAGCTCGTTGAGATGCTCGAACACCACGTCGTCGGGCGTGTCCTGCGCCGCGCCGATCTCCTGCACGATGACGTTCTTCTCGCGCTCGAGCTCGTCGGGCTCGAAGGCGGGATTGGCGAGGATGTCGGCGAGCACGTCGAGTGCGAGCGGCACGTCGGCCTTCAGCACCCGCGCGTAATAGGACGTGGTCTCGGTCGAGGTGCCGGCATTGAGGTCGCCGCCGACCGCCTCGATCTCCTCCACGATCTCGCGCGAGGAGCGTTTCGTCGTGCCCTTGAACGCCATGTGTTCGAGAAGATGCGAGATGCCGTGCTCGTTGGGCTTCTCGTCGCGCCCGCCGACGCCGGCCCAGACGCCGAGCGCCGCCGTTTCGAGATGCGGCATCTTGTCGGTGACGACGGTCAGGCCGGACGCAAGCTTGGAAATCTCGACGCTCATCCGGCAACTCCCTGTTTCGCGGCGCGGCTGACCGACAGCACGAACCGCTCGACCTCGGCCTGGTCGTTCTTCATCACCTTCATGTGTTCGGATTTGGTCATCAGACCGTCGAGCCAGGCCGGCAGTTGCGGCCGCTGGCCGCAGGCCGCCTCGACCGCGTCGGGGAATTTGGCCGGATGGGCGGTGGACAGCACGATGCTGGGAACCGTCGTGTCGGTGGTGTCGCGATCGGCGACCGCGAGCGCGACCGCGGTGTGGGGATCGACCAACTCGCCCGCCTCGCGCCAGGCGGCGCGGATCGCGGCCGCGGTCTCGGTCTCGTCGGCGCGGCCCGCGTCGAATTCCTCGCGGATCGCGGCCAGCGTCGCATCGGGCAGCACGAAGCGCCCCGACTGCTTCAGCGAATCCATCAGCCGGCGCACGCCGGCGGCATCGCGCCCGCCAGCCTCGAACAGCAGCCGCTCGAAATTCGAGGAGATCTGGATGTCCATCGACGGCGACGCCGTCGCGTGCACCTCGCGCACCTCGTAGATCCCGGTCTTCAGCGTGCGCGCCAGGATGTCGTTGACGTTGGCGGCGATGCCTAGAGTCCGCACCGGAAGACCCATGCGCTTGGCGACATAGCCGGCAAAGATGTCGCCGAAATTGCCGGTCGGCACGACGAAGTCCACCGCGCGCGCCGGCGCGCCGGCGGCAATGGCGGAGGTGAAATAGTAGACCACCTGGGAGACGATGCGCGCCCAATTGATGGAATTGACGCCGGACAGCGAGGTCGCATCGCGGAAGCGATGGTTGTTGAACATCCCCTTCACGAGCGCCTGGCAATCGTCGAAATTGCCTTCGATGGCGAGCGCGTGGACATTGGCCGCGCCTGTCGAGGTCATCATCCGCCGCTGCACCTCGGAAATGCGGCCGTGCGGAAACAGCACGATGAGATCGACATTCTCGAGCCCCGCGAACGCGTCGACCGCAGCACCGCCGGTGTCGCCGGAGGTCGCGACCACGATGGTGGTGCGCTGGCCGCGCTTGGCAAGCACATGGTCCATCAGCCGCGAGATCAGCTGCATCGCCACATCCTTGAAGGCGAGCGTCGGACCGTGGAACAGCTCCAGCACGAACTGGTGCGCCGCCATCTGGCGCAGCGGCACCACCGCCGGATGGCGGAAGGTGGCGTAGGCCTCGTTCGCCATGCGGCCGAGTTCGGCATCCGATATCTCGCCGCCAACAAAGGGGCGGATCACCTCGACCGCGACCTCCCAATAGGGACGACCGAAGAAGCCGGCGATGGCCTCAGTCGAGAGTTGCGGCCAGACGGCCGGCACATACAGGCCGCCGTCGCGGGCAAGCCCGGTCAGCATCACGTCGCAGAAGCCGAGTTCGGGGGCCTCGCCCCGGGTCGAGATATAACGAGTCAAACTGCCCTCCAAAGGCCGGCCGAGCCTGAGCTCGATCCGCAAGCCTTTGATTTTACGAAACTACTTGTTAACAGCCAGAGGCTTTGGGCCACCATAAAGTGTTTTACGGCATCGGGAAACCGCTTCGCGTCCCTGCCGATCCAACGAAAAAGGGCTGCCCAATCAAAAGGGCTGCGGCAATGCCGCAGCCCTCTCCTGGAAGGTCTGTCGTTGATGTGTGCAGACCAGTTTGCCTCTTGGGGTCGCTGACCCGCTAAAACTGTTCGCGCAAGCTTTCGTCGCCTGTCACGACATCGTCAAGAGCCAAAACGGCGCGTGAGAGAAGATGTTCCTATTTTTCCCGGCAATGCCTCGGCGTCGACAAATGCTCGCGAGCGATTTCTTGGCGCACATTGCCATTATTTCCCGAATGACCGGACAGTTCCGGAACGAACTGCCGGCTCGGTCCATTGTGTCGGCGGATGGTATCGGCGCTATCCATGCATTGCCCGGCTCAGCGCCGAGACCGCTCCGCCCGCCGAACCGGCAGCATCCTGGAGCAGCCGGTTCGGCGCTCTGGGCGTGTCAGCTCATCCCGATTTCCACCGCGATCCGGATCAGATCGGAATGGTTCTTGGCACCGAGTTTCTGCTTGAGCAGGGACGTGGTGTTGGCCACGGTCTTGTAAGAAATGCCGAGCGCCTCGGCGACCTCCACGATCTTGTCGCCTCGCCCCAGCAGGCGAAGAATCTCGAGCTCCCGCGGCGTCATCTGCGAGGCCGGGTTGGCCTTGATCGCCGCGCCGGAAAACGTCACGGCTTCCGCGAGCTGCGGCGAGATGAAATTGTCGCCCGCGACCACCTTGCGCACCGCCTTGAGCAGGATCCGGGGATCGTCGCCCTTGGAGACATAGCCCTGAGCCCCAAGCTCGACCGCCCGCACCACGAAGGCCGGATCGTCATTCATGCTGAACATGATGATCTTGGCGTCCGGATCGTCCTTGCGAATGCGCCGCATCAGTTCGAAGCCGGAGACATCCGGCAGGCTGATGTCGATCACGGTGACGTCGGGCCGCTTGCTGACATAGGCGCGATGCCCGGATTTGGCGTCGGCCGCCTCTTCGATCCGGATCGAATGGTCGGAGGCGAACAGGGTGCGGCAACCGGACAGCACCACGGGATGGTCGTCAACGATCAGGACTCGGGTTGCCGGCTTAGTGGAATCTTGCATCGCAGCTCTCTTGCTTTTCGACTCATAGACCCCCGGGAACAAATGGAAAGAGCAAATCCGGCCGATGCGCGTTAGAATTGACCTAATGTGGCAACGCCTCTCGTTCAGAACCCAACTGTTCCTGCCGCTCGGGATCGGCTTCCTCGCCGCGCTGATCATGGGCGGCGTGCTGCTTCAAACCTTCGCGGCCGGGCAACTGGCCGACGAGAACGAGCCGGGGCGGCGTTTGACCCAGACGGTTGCAGCCGCGCTCAACAACACCCTGCGCACCTCGAACACTCCTCGGCAGACCCTCGACGCCTTTGTCCATTCTTTGGACATCTCCTCTGATATCCAATTCCGTGCTGTGGACGCGGGTCCCGCATCTGCAGCGAAGGACGATCTGCGCAAGCCGCATGGCGTGCCGCAATGGTTTGTCGACCTGCTCACCATTCCGGATATGGACACGGCAACTCCGGTGATGATCGGCGGCCAGCGTGTCGGCGATCTCCTCTTCCTGCCGGACCTGTCGGCCGACCTGTTCGAGAAGTGGATCGGCTTTCTCGCGCTGACTACCCTCGTCGCCGTGCTGATGGTGCTCACCGGCACCATTGCCTATGTTTTCGCCGGATCGGCCTTGCGCCCGCTGCAATATCTCGGCGAAGGCCTCACGCGGATACGGCGCGGCGACTACGCGACGCCGATCCCGGTCGGAGGACCGCCGGAAATCCGGCAAAGCTGCGAGGAGGCCAATGCGCTGGCCGCAACGCTGGCCCAATTGAGCCAGGACAATCGCGACCTGCTGCACCGCCTGGTGTCGCTCCAGGACGACGAGCGGCGCGATCTCGCGCGCGAACTGCACGACGAACTCGGCCCGTTGCTGTTCAGCATTCGCGTCGGCACGATCGCATTGGTCGAGGCCTCGCCTACGGCGGGACATCTCGGCAATTCGGCGGAAGAGGTGTTGCAATCGGTCGAGGCACTCCAGCAGACCAACCGCCGCATCCTCGACCGATTGCGACCGCTCTACATCGAGGAATTGGGTCTGAAGACCAGCGTGCAGACGCTGCTCCGCAACTTTCGCAAGCAAGCCCCGTATGTCGGCCTGACGGACACGATTGATCCGGATCTCAACGGGATCGACGGGCCGCTGGCTCAGACCGTCTATCGCGTGATTCAGGAGGCGCTGACCAACGTGCTGCGCCATGCCGGCGCCAGCAATGCCCATGTGCAGGCGACCTTCGCCGGCGAGACGGTCGTCATCGAGATTTCCGACGACGGCGGCGGCTTTCCCGAAGGCGATTTGTTCGGCCGTGGCCTGACCGGCATGCATGAGCGCGTGCGCGCGCTCAGCGGATCGCTGTCACTGCTGCGCGCGGATGAACGAACCTATGTGCGCTGCCGCCTTCCCGCCGAACCGGCAGGCGAGGCACCGGTCACCGATTAGCACGCACAGCCAAGGTGCGTGTTCTGTCGCGCCGGCTCGCACAGCGTGGTGCGTATCTTGCCGTCCGGGCTGAAGCAAAACGAGGCGCGGATGCGCAGCGCGCCGGCGACGGAATATTCGAGATCGACGCCGTGGGGCGCGGGATGGATTTCCTCCAGCCCGAAACCTGCCGACGAGAAAGCGCTGAGCCGCGGCTGCCAATAGGCTTCGAGCTCGGTGCGGCCGCGATAGCGCTGCGTGCCGTTACACGTGCATTCGACCTGGCCGTCGTCCGCATAGAGGTCGAGCAGCGTCGCGAGATCGCCCTTCCTGCAGGCATCCACCCAGTCGACGACAATTCCCATCTGGTCGAAATCGCTCACGCCGCAATCCTGTCTGCCGCGAAAAATCACTGGTGGCTTAGGACCACACTCGTGAATGTGCGCTGAATGGTAAACCCCGGGCGATACCGGGTTCCCTCGGGGTATCTGCGGAGCTCAGCTCTGTCGCCGCCCTTTAGCCCACACGGCGAAGGCGATCAGCACGGCGCCTGCGAGCGTGAACCAGGTGATGGCGTATTGCAGGTGATCGTCCTTGAGATGGATGTCGAGGGGCCCCGGCCGCGGAATGCCGTTCTCGGGTGCGGGCTGCTCGAGGTCGATATAGAATGGCGCAGCCGCGCCCCAGCCCAGCGTGCTCGCGATCGCCACATGATCGCGCACGAACCAGAGCCGCTTGTCGCGGTTCTCCGCCGGGGTCAGCCAGCCAGGTGCCTCGGGAAAGCGAAGATAGCCGGTGAACGAGACCACCTGCCCCGTGATGAGCTTCTTGACCGCGCGATCCTCGACACTGCGATCCTGCATGGTGTTTTCGACGAAGCCCGCATCGATCACGACCGTTTCGCCGCTTGGCAGCCGCGCCGGCAGGAACGCCCAGGTACCGGGGCTTGCGGCATCCTTGCGCACGGCGGACCCGGGCGAATAGACCATCGCATCGGGCAACGGCGCATACGTCGCGGTAAAGCTGACACGGCGGAATTCATCGCGCGCGGGACTTAGCGCGGCCCATCGTGCTGGCGGCGGCAGCGCGACCGGTGCCTCCGCAAGACGCTCGGTGAGCGCTGTGATCAGCTCGTGCTTGGCGAGGCGGCGCTGCAATTGCCAGAGGCCGAGCGCGACGCAGACCGCGGCCAGGAAAAGCGTGAACAGCGCAAAGCCGGCCACGCGTGGCTTGCGCGCGGTCTCGTTCATTTCGCGCGGTCGACCAGCCGGCCCGGCGCCGCCTTGTGGTGGAATTGCAGCGCGATCAGCAGCGACTTCATCGCGCGCAACGGCAGCAGCGTGGTCGCGAGGATCAGCGGCAGCCACAGCACCGCGTGCAGCCAATACGGCGGCTGATACTTGACCTCGACCACGAGCGCGCAGCCGACCACGATCGCGCCGGCCAGCATGATGATGAAGATCGCAGGACCGTCGCCGGAATCGATGAAGGCGTAGTCGAGGCCGCAACGGTCGCAGGCGGGCGCAAGCGTCAGGAAGCCCGCATAGAGCTTGCCCTGGCCGCAGCGCGGGCATTTGCAGGCAAGCCCGCGCAGCGCGCTTTGCAGGACAGTGGTTTGTGGCTCGGACGTATCGGAGGCTTCGTTCATGATGAAGGAGTCTATCACAGTTCTGCCGAAACCTCCGGCGCGTCGAAGGCAAAAGGGCGGCCCTGCGGCCGCCCTTTCTGATCAATCCAAGGCTGCTCAGTGCGCGCCGTGGGCCATGGACTCGGCGCCGTGTCCCCACACATAGATGCAGAGGAACAGGAACAGCCAGACCACGTCGACGAAGTGCCAGTACCAGGCGGCAAACTCGAAGCCGAGATGCTGCGTCGGCGTGAAGTGGCCGGCATAGGCGCGGAACAGGCAGACCAGCAGGAAGATGGTGCCGATCAGCACGTGGAAACCGTGGAAGCCGGTCGCCATGAAGAAGGTCGCGCCGTAGACGTTGCCGGCGAACGAGAACGCCGCGTGGCCGTACTCATAGGCCTGCACGCAGGTGAAGAGCGCGCCGAGCACGACGGTGATGATCAGGCCGTATTTCAGGCCCTGGCGGTCGTTCTCGAGCAGCGCGTGATGGGCCCAGGTCACCGTGGTGCCGGAGGTGAGCAGGATCAGCGTGTTCAGGAGCGGCAGATGCCAGGGATCGAAGGTCTCGATGCCGTGCGGCGGCCAGGTGCCCGGCACAGCGCAGGCGCCGGCCGCGGTACCGAGACCGCAGCCGAATATCGCATCGCGGGTGGCGTGGACGGCGTCGGCCGGGAACAGCGCTGCGTTGAAATAGGCCCAGAACCAGGCGACGAAGAACATCACCTCGGAGGCGATGAACAGGATCATTCCGTAGCGGTGATGCAGCTGCACCACGCGGGTGTGGTCGCCCTTGTACTGGGCTTCCTTGATCACGTCGCCCCACCAGCTCGCCATGGTGTAGAGCACGCCGACGGTGCCGACGCCGAAGATGATCGGCGCCGCCGAGAACATGTGGTGCATCCAGGCGATCGCACCGACCGCCATGATGAAAGCCGAGATCGAGCCGACGACCGGCCACGGCGAGGGATCGACCAGATGGTAGTCGTGATGCTTGGTGTGCGCCGTTGCCATTTGCGGTCTCGCTCCTCAATCCCGTGCCTGTCCGGCACTTATCCCCTTGTGTCCAATCCCCTGAGCGTGAGCCCGGCGATCAGAGATTTCCCTTGCGTTTGTCGCCCTCGCCAGAGGCGACGGGCTTCACCACCGGATCGCGCACCGGATAGAACGTGTAGGACAGCGTGATCGTGTTCAGCCCGTCGTTGTCGTGGTCGTCCGCGATCGACGGGTCGACGTAGAACACGACCGGCATCTCGCGCTTCTCGCCGGGCGCCATGGTCTGCTCGGTGAAGCAGAAGCAGTTGATCTTCTGGAAATAGGATCCGACCGTCAGCGGCGCGACATTGTAGGCGGCCTGGCCTGCGGTGGTCCGCGCGGCCTGGTTGGTCACCGTGTAAAAGACTGTCACGACCTGACCGATATTGACCTCGATCTCGCTCTGCTCCGGCTCGAACTTCCAGGGCAGGCCGGGCGCGACGTTGGAATCGAAGCGCACCGCGATCTTCCGTGCGATCGGACCGCTCGCCGGCGCCGAGGTCGCGACCTGGGTCGTGCCGTTGAAGCCGGTGGCACGGCAGAACCAATTGTAGAACGGCACCGCCGCGTAGGAGGCGCCGACCATCAGCGCGACCACGCCGCCGCAGATCGAGGCGACCAGCACGTCGCGGCCGACACCCATGAAAGGCCGACGCCTCTTGGTGGCCGTCCGGCTCTGACCCGGCGATATGGTCGGCTTCTGATCCATGTTTCCTACATCGGCCGGATGAGCACGGCCGGTCCCTTGACCATGGTCACGGCGAAGAACAGCACCACGAGCACGCCGAGCGCGAGCGCGATCGCGATCGAGCGCTGTCGACGGCTCTTCTTCTGCGCCTCGGTGAGGACGATTCCATCGATTTCGGGTTTGTCGGCCATTCCTGCGATCATGCGCCCCCTACCATCGGAGCAAGCGCCCGGAACACGACCTCGGCCAGCAAAGTCGCGAACAGCGCGAACAGATAAAGGATGGAGAACGCAAACAGCTTTCGCGTCGCCCGCAACGATTGGCTGCGCTCGCGGCGGATATAGACGTTGATGGCGAACGCCAGCATGCCGGCGCCGAGGATCAGCGAGACGATGCCGTAAATGGCGTCAAAATAGCCGAGCGCCCACGGCGCAGCGGCGACCGCGATCAGCACGATGGTGTAGAGCAGGATCTGAAGCCGCGTCGCGTCGGGGCCGGCGACATTGGGCAGCATCGGGATGCCGGCACGCGCGTAATCGTCGGAGCGAAACAGCGCCAGCGCCCAGAAGTGCGGCGGCGTCCAGAAGAAGATGATGGCGAACAGCAGCAGCGGCTCGACGTCGACCGTGCCTGTGACCGCGGCCCAGGCCACCACCGGCGGCAGCGCGCCGGCGGCACCGCCGATCACGATGTTCTGCGCGGTCCGGCGCTTCAGGCCGATCGTGTAGATCACGACGTAGAAGAAGATGGTGAAGGCGAGCAGCGCGCCCGCGATCCAGTTGACCAGGATGCCGAGCGTCATCACCGAGAAGAAGGCGAGCGTCATGCCGAAGGTCATCGCCTCAGGACGGGTGATACGGCCGCGCGGAATCGGCCGGTTCGCCGTGCGCGACATCTTGGCGTCGATGTCGCCTTCCAGCGCCATGTTGAGCGCGCCGGAGGCGCCGGCACCGACGGCGATGCAGAGCAGCGAGGTGAAGGCCAGCACCGGGTGGAAATGCCCGGGTGCCAGCGCCATTCCGACCAGCGCGGTGAAGATCACCAGCGACATCACGCGCGGCTTCAAGAGCGCGATGTAGTCGCCAACCTCCGCTTCGGAGATGCGGGGATTGATGTCGACGGCGTTGTGGTCGAGGACGGACACTTAGTTTGACTCGCTTTGTTGTAGAGCCGCGGCGCCCGTCACGGGCGCCGCGGGAGATTGATTACTGCACGCGGGGCAGCACTTCGAACTGGTGGAACGGCGGCGGCGAGGGCAGCGTCCATTCCAGCGTGGTCGCACCGGCACCCCATGGATTGTCGCCAGCCGGCACCTTTTTCGCGAAGGCGTCGATCACGCAATAGAGGAAGATCAGCACACCGAAGCCGGAGATGTAGGAACCGAGCGACGAGACCAGATTCCAGCCCGCGAACGCGTCGGGATAGTCGACGTAGCGGCGCGGCATGCCCGACAGGCCGAGGAAGTGCTGCGGGAAGAACACCAGGTTGACGCCGATGAAGGTGACCCAGAAATGAGCCTTGGCCAGCGTCTCGTTGTACATGTAGCCCGACATCTTCGGGAACCAGTAGTACCAGCCGGCAAAGATCCCGAACACCGCGCCGAGCGACAGCACGTAGTGGAAATGCGCGACGACGTAGTAGGTCTCCTGCAGCACGCGATCGACGCCGGCATTCGCCAGCACGACGCCGGTGACGCCGCCGACGGTGAACAGGAAGATGAATCCCACCGCCCAGAGCATCGGGGCGCGGAACTCGATCGAGCCGCCCCACATCGTGGCGATCCACGAGAAGATCTTCACGCCGGTCGGAACCGCGATGACCATCGTGGCAGCGACGAAATAGGCCTGCGTCGCCGAGGACATGCCGACCGTGTACATGTGGTGCGCCCACACCACGAAGCCGATGCCGCCGATCGCGACCATGGCGTAGGCCATGCCGAGATAGCCGAACACGGGCTTGCGCGAGAAGGTCGAGACGATCTGGCTGACCATGCCGAATGCCGGCAGGATCAGGATGTACACTTCGGGGTGGCCGAAGAACCAGAACAGATGCTGGAACAGCACGGGGTCGCCGCCGCCTTCGGGGTTGAAGAATGTCGTCCCGAAATTGCGGTCGGTGAGCAGCATGGTGATGGCACCGGCGAGCACCGGCAGCGACAACAGCAGCAGGAACACCGTCACCAGGATCGACCACACGAACAGCGGCATCTTGTGCAGGGTCATGCCCGGCGCGCGCATGTTGAAGATGGTGGTAATGAAGTTAATGGCGCCGAGGATCGAGGAGGCACCGGCAAGATGGATCGACAGAATCGCGAAATCCACTGCCGGCCCCGGGTGGCCCGAGGTCGACAGCGGCGCATACATCGTCCAGCCCGCGCCGACGCCGTTGGCACCCGGCTCGCCCTCGACGAAGGTCGACATCAGCAGCAGCGCGAACGAGGCCGGCAGCAGCCAGAACGAGATGTTGTTCATGCGCGGGAACGCCATGTCGGGCGCGCCGATCATCAGCGGTACGAACCAGTTGCCGAAGCCGCCGATCATCGCGGGCATGACCATGAAGAAGATCATGATCAGGCCGTGAGAGGTCACGAACACATTGTAGGTGTGCGTCTCGTGGAAGATCTGCACGCCCGGATACATCAGCTCGGCACGGATCGCGATCGACATCGCGGCGCCGATGATGCCGGCGATGACCGCGAAGATCAGGTACATCGTTCCGATGTCCTTGTGGTTGGTCGAATAGACGTAGCGCCGCCATCCAGTCGGATGGGCGTGCTCGTCATGTCCGTGGTCTTGCGCGTGATCGCCGTGTGCCGCTGCGCTCGTTGCCATTTTCAAATCCTGCCTTGCGTCCCGATCGGACCCTTTGGAGGTCCCGCCTTTATGTCGCTTTCAGTCCCCTCGAGCCCCTCGCCCGGCGCTTACTGCGTCGGGCCGGCCGTGGAGGCGTAGGTGCTGGTGCCGCCGCTCGCAAATTTCTTCTTCGCCGTCTCAACCCAGGAGGCGAACTCCTGGTCCTCCACGACGCGAATCGCGATCGGCATGAAGGCGTGGTCCTTGCCGCACAGCTCCGAGCACTGGCCGTAGAACATGCCGGTCTTGGTGGCCTTGAACCAGGTCTCGTTCAGCCGTCCCGGAATGGCGTCGATCTTGACGCCGAAAGCCGGCATCGCGAAGGCGTGGATGACGTCGGCGCCGGTGACCTGGACACGAATCACCTTGTTGACCGGCACCACCATCTCGTTGTCGACACCGAGCAGCCGGGGCTGCTTGTCCTGGGCCAACAGCGAGTCGAACTCGAACTTGCCGTTATCAGGATAGGCGTAGGACCAGTACCACTGCTTGCCGGTCGCCTTGATCGTGATGTCCGCCTTCGGCACGTCGAGCTCCAGGAACAGCAGGCGGAATGACGGCACCGAGATACCAACCAGAATCAGCACCGGAACGAGCGTCCACGCCACCTCGATCAGCGTGTTGTGCGTGGTCCGCGACGGCACCGGATTGGCCTTCGAGTTGAACTTGACGACTACGATCACGAGCAGCGCCAGAACGAACAGCGTGATCACGGTGATCAGCACGAACAGGAAATTGTGGAACCAGACAATATTGTCCATCACCGGGGAAGCGGACCGCTGAAGCGTCCACTCCCACGGCGCCGGTTGCCCGAGTTCGGCGAATGCCGCGCCGCTCGTCGCCAGCGTCAGACCCGCCACGGCCAATCCCAGCAAGTGCCGGCCCACCGGGCCCATCGACAACTTCATGCCGTTCGCGCTCCCCTAACGAAATCACCCCAAGTGCATTCCCCTAATTTTCGGGAAACGCATTATTCGATCCGCCCGTCTGACAAACCGCCGCGCAAGAATACCTCTAAGAGGAACTGGGGCCGGATCGCTAGAACGCCGAAATCAAGCCTCTCAAACCATAATTCTTGATCTATCGCAATGCAGTCTTAAGCCCGGTCTGTCAGTCATCGCCCGCAAGATATTTCCTAGTAACATCAGACAAAAGTACCGTTTCCCGGGACGCTGCGGCTTGACAGCGGAATTGCCCGCGTTAGGCACTGGCAGACAGCCGCACCGGAACCTGATTCGTGCGGGCGACGGCGGCCGTGGCGGCGTGGAATTTGCTTGCGAATCGCCTTCAAGACGCCGTCATTCCCGTATCAGTCCGCCAGGTGCGAGCGACCCAGGCGAGCAGAGGGACCGACCCGATGGGGTTTTCGAGATGCATGGCAAGGCCGGCGAGAAGGCAGGCTAGCGGCCTCACGAAGCTGGCTGCCCTGCTGGCTGCTGTCGTCGTCCTGGCGTTCCCGGGCCTCGCCCATGCGCAGGGCGCGGTGCGCTCCGTCCATGGCGACTGGCAGATTCGCTGCGACACCCCGCCGGGCGCCCAATCCGAGCAATGCGCGCTGATCCAGAGTGTGGTGGCCGAAGACCGCTCCAATGCCGGCCTGACCGTGATCGTGCTCAAGACCGCCGACCAGAAAAGCCGCCTGATGCGGGTCGTCGCCCCCCTCGGCGTTCTCCTGCCCTCCGGCCTCGGCCTCAAGCTCGACAACCAGGACGTCGGCCGTGCCGGCTTTGTCCGCTGCCTGCCCAATGGCTGCGTCGCCGAGGTCGTCATGGACGACAAGCTGCTCGGCCAGCTCCGCACCGCCAAGACCGCGACCTTCATCATCTTCGAGACCCCGGAAGAAGGCATCGGCTTCCCGCTCAGCCTGAACGGACTCGGCGAGGGCTACGACAAGCTGCCATAGGCGGCTGGGCCGGCCTCGTCTAGTAAATCTCAAGGCAGGCTGTGCCGTTGTCGCTCTCGAAGGATTCGATCGTCTACGCATGTCGGCGAAGCAGAGCCGCGATTGCCGCCGTGGTTTGATTGCCGGTCCGCAGCCAGATCACCTTCGCCGGAGACCCCAACAAGCTTGCCATGTCGGCAAAATCGACGTCCTGGGTCACAATCGCGAAGCCATTTGCCTTCGCAAACTCCCAAAGCGCACGGTCCGAAGCTTCCGATAGTCTGTGAGACCGGACGTGACTGGAATCTGGAAAAAGGTCGGCGATCATCTGACAAAGCATGAAGCTGAGGTTCTGATCGAACAGCAGCCTCATATCGGTGCGGTCACCAATCGCCTCTCGCGGTCGGCGGCATAGGCCAGGCAGGCGCGGATATCGTCCTCGGTCAATTCGGGGAAGTCGTCGACGATTTGAGCGTGGGTGTGACCAGCAGCCAGCCAGCCGAGCACATCCGCCACAGCGATCCGCATGTGGCGGATGCAGGGTCGCCCCCCACGCTTGCCAGGCTCAATCGAGATGATGTCTCGGTAATTCATGAAAGCAACATAGCATCGATCTGTATCAGCGTCAGGGCCCCTTGCTTCCAGCCCAATCCTATCGTTTCCGTAATGTGACGGCCAAGCCCCTCGCGGAACCGCCGGGAAACCATTATCTTGCCTCACATCCCCCGATAATGGACGGACGCATGACAAATCCTGCCACAACCTCCCTGCTCGACCGCGCCAATCTCGACCGCGACCAGGTTCGCAACGAGCTCGCGCGCGGGCTTGCCGGTGCCGACGACGGCGAATTGTTCCTGGAATATAGCCAGACCGAAGCGCTGATGTTCGACAATGGGCGGCTGAAGCAGGCGACCTACGACACTTCGCAGGGCTTTGGGCTGCGCGCCGTCAAGGACGACGCGGTTGGCTATGCGCATTCCTCTGACGTTTCGCTGCCGGCGCTGATTCGCGCCGCGGACGCGGTCGCGGCCGTGCGCGGCGGTTATTCCGGGAGCTTCGCGGCGCCTCCAGCGCATACCAACGTGCGGCTTTATAGTGACGACAATCCGCTCGATGCCCCCGGCTTCGAGACCAAGGTAAAACTGCTTGCCGAGATCGACGCCTATCTGCGCGACAAGGATCCGCGGGTACGGCAGGTCAGCGTCAGCCTGGGCGCGACCTGGCAGGTGGTCGAGATCCTGCGGCCCGACGGCGAAAGCTATCGTGACATCCGCCCGCTGGTGCGCGTCAACGTCTCCGTCGTCGCCGGCCAGGGCGACCGCCAGGAGAGCGGCAGCAAGGGTTATGGCGGCCGCGCCGGCTACGCCGAATTCATCGAGAGCAAGAACTGGCGTGACGCCGCCGACGGCGCGCTGCGCGAGGCCCTCGTCAATCTGGAATCGATTCCCGCCCCCGCCGGCGAGATGGACGTCGTGCTCGGGGCCGGCTGGCCCGGCGTGATGCTGCATGAAGCGGTCGGCCATGGCCTCGAGGGCGACTTCAACCGCAAGAAGACGTCTGCGTTTGCGGGCCTGATGGGCCAGCAGGTCGCGGCCAAAGGCGTCACCGTGGTCGACGACGGCACCATTGCCTCGCGCCGCGGCTCGCTGTCGATCGACGACGAGGGCACGCCGACCAACCGCACCGTGCTGATCGAGGACGGCGTGCTGGTCGGCTACATGCAGGACCGCCAGAACGCGCGCCTGATGAACATGAAGCCGACCGGCAACGGCCGTCGCCAGGGCTATGCCCATGTGCCGATGCCGCGCATGACCAACACCTACATGCTCGCGGGCGACCGCGATCCGGCCGAGATTCTCGCCTCGGTGAAGAACGGCGTCTTCGCCGCGAATTTCGGCGGCGGTCAGGTCGACATCACCTCGGGCAAATACGTGTTTCAGTGCACCGAGGCCTACAAGATCGAAAACGGCAAGATCGGTGCGCCGTTGAAGGGCGCCATGTTGATCGGCAACGGGCCGACCGACCTGCATCGCATTCGCATGATCGGCAACGATCTCGCGCTCGATACCGGCATCGGCACCTGTGGCAAGAACGGCCAGGGCGTGCCGGTCGGCGTCGGCCAGCCATCGCTTCTGATGGAACGCATTACGGTGGGTGGAACGGGCGGATGAGTGTCGAGAAGGTAACTGTCACCACGAAGCGGAAGGGCAGCGGCTGGGCCGGCCAGCTCGTGCAGCTCGCCGGCATCGTCGCCGCGGTGTTCATCGCCAAGGGCGCGCTGGCCGAGCCGTTCTACGTGCCTTCGGGCTCGATGGAGCCGACATTGTTGATCGGCGACGCCTTGATCGCCTCGAAATTCCCCTACGGCTACGGCACCTCGTCGCTGCCGATCCAGATCAACCTGCCCGAGAGCGGCCGCGTCTTCGCGGAAACGCCGAAGCAAGGCGACGTCGTCGTGTTCCGCTGGCCCGGCGACCGCTCGCAGGCCTGGGTCAAGCGCGTCGTGGGTCTGCCCGGCGACCGCATCCAGTTGCGGCAGGGCCAGCTCTTCGTCAATGACCGTCCCGCCGAGCTGAAGCCGGACGGCGTTGGCGCCGCCGAGGACGACAATGGCGGCAGCGAGCCCGCCTATCGCTATGTCGAGACGCTGCCGAACGGCGTCTCGCATCTGATTTTCAAGATGCGCGACAACGGTCCGCTCGACAACACGCAGGAAGTGACGGTGCCGGCAGGCCATCTCTTCGTGCTCGGCGACAACCGCGACAATTCCGCCGACAGCCGCGTGCCCTTGCGCTCCGGCGGGGTCGGCCTGTTGCCGATCGACAATCTGGTCGGCCGTGCCGATGCCGTGCTCGGCTCCTGGGATCTCGGCATCCGCGGCCAGCCGGTGTGGACCTGGCTGTCCGGATTTCGCATGGCGCGGTTTTTCACCGCCGTGCATTGAAGGCCGGAATGTCTCGCCCTCTCCCGCGCGCGGGAGAGATTGCTTAGCTATGCCCGCAATGACGGCGGTGAGAGCTGCACGCTAGCGCACCACGCCCGACGTAAACCCCGCCTTCCGGCGCGGCGGCTTGATTTCCTTTTTCAGGAAGCAGCGCGCTTCGCGTCCGGTGTAGCCGGGGCGTGCATAGGTGAAGGCGCGGCATTTGTTGTCGGCGGTGCAGGCGGCCTTGCAGGCCTCTCCGCCTTCGCCGGCCTTGATCTCGAAATTGCGCAAATCGCCGCCGGGACGGTCGATCGAGGTCTCCACGCCTGCGACGCGCGGCTCGATCACGCCGGCGCCACGCACACCGGAGATGCAGCAGCTTTCCGGCACGCGCGCCGGCACCGCGTTCTTGAGCCAGCACACCGCCGAGCCACCTTCGACGTCGGGATAGCTGAAGCTCCAGGAGCGGCAGCGGCGGTCGCGCTCGCATAGCAGCGCGCAATCCTCGGGATCACCTGACGTGACCGGCGTGCTGAAATAGTCTCCGCCGGGCCGATCGAACGCCGTCTGGGCGCGCACAGGCCAGCTCGCAAACACGAGCGAAAGCAGCGCGGCACATGCCACGACGCTTGCCAGGACGCTCGCCATGACGGCCAGGCGGCCCTTCCCCATCGAAACAGCTTTCGGGTTATTGACGACGCTCAGGTTTTTCAGGCGGTCATTTGATCGCCGCAAACCTGTATGGGCGATGAACGGCTCGGGTCCTGATCGTCGGCCTCTCAGGTCTAGAACGCGTATTCCGCGTAGGCTGGTTCCACCGAGCCGTTCCAGGGACCGTTGAACTTCTCGAGCATCTCCTCGGCCGGCGTGCGGCCGGAATCGATGATGCGATCGAGCGGCTCCAGATGCCGGGTCTCGTCGCGGCCGAGCTGATCGATCCGGCCGCGCCGGCGCAGGCCGGCATGTGCCAGAACGAGGCATTCCTTGGCGATCTCGAACAGATAGCGGTCCTTGATCCGCGACTTGAAGCCGAAGCGCGGCACGTCGTCGCGCAGGCCCTGACGCTCATGCGCGGTCCAGTGCTTCACAAGGTCCCAGGCGGCATCGAGCGACACGTCGTCGTAGAGCAGCCCCGCCCAGAACGCCGATAACGCCGGCAGACGGCCCCATGGGCCACCGTCGGAGCCGCGCATCTCGAGATAGCGCTTGAGCCGCACCTCCGGGAAGATCGTCGAAAGATGGTTGGCCCAGTCCGACAACGTCGGACGTTCCCCGGGCAAATTGTTGTTGCGGCCATCGAAGAAGGCGCGGAACGAAGAGCCGGAGACGTCGATGTAATCCTCGTCGCGCTTGACGAAGTACATGGGTACGTCGAGCGCGTAGTCGACATAGCGCTCGAAGCCCATGCCGTCCTCGAACGCCCACGGCATCATGCCCGAACGCGCATTGTCGGTATCGCGCCAGATCTCGGACCGGAAGGAGAGGAAGCCGTTCGGCTTGCCCTCGGTAAACGGCGAATTGGCGAACAAGGCGGTTGCGACCGGCTGGAGCGCGAGCGAGACACGCAGCTTCTTGACCATGTCGGCTTCGGAGGAAAAGTCGAGATTGGTCTGCACCGTGCAGGTCCGGTACATCATGTCGAGGCCGTATTGGCCGACCTTCGGCATGTAATTGGTCATGATCTTGTAGCGGCCCTTGGGCATCACCGGGATGTCGGCGCGCGACCAGGACGGCGTCATGCCGAGCCCGAGGAAGCCGATGCCGAGCGGCGTTGCGATCTCGCGCACCTGCGCCAGATGCGCCATCAGCTCGCTCTGGGTCTGGTGCACGTTCTCGACCGGCGCACCGGAGAGCTCGAACTGTCCGCCGGGCTCGAGCGAGATCGCGCCGCCGCCGGTGACGTCGTAGAGGCCGATGATGTTGCCCTTCTCCATGATCGGCTCCCAGCCGAGCAGGAGCTTCATGCCTTCGAGCAGCGCACCGATACCGCGCGCGCCTTCGTAGGGCACCGGGCGGTGGCCTTCGAGCGTGAACGGCGTCTTCTCGTGCTCGGTGCCCATGCGGAATTCGGACGGGTCCTTGCAGCCTTCCTCGAACCACGTGACGAGTTCGTCACGTGATTGCAGCGGCGTCATATCGATCTGGTCTCGCGCCATGTCAAACTCTAATTAAAAGGGCGCTTCGACAGAAGGCGCGCGGGTGACGGGGACGGTCCGCGCACCCATCGGGTGCACGGACGAGCTGGTGTGCCGCGCGCTCATCGCGACGGCGTGGTTTCGTTGGCGTGGACGACCGGCGGCAGTTTCATCTCGCCGCACGAGCAGCCGAGGCGGTCGAGCAGACCGCTGAGCTTGACGGCATCCGCGTCGGACAGTTTCGAACCGACATATTTCTCGATTGCGGCCGAATAGGCGCCCCACATCCGCTTCTGCAATTCGCGGCCGGCTTCGCTGATCTCCACGAACTGGCCGCGCTTGTCGATCTTGCATTCACGCCGCGAGGCGAGGCCTTCGTCGACCAGACGGTCAATCAGCCGCGATGTCGAATATTGCGGGATCAGCATCTGCCGTTCGAGTTCGACCGGGCGCAGCTCACCCGAAGGCGCGCGCGACAATTCGAGCAGGGCGTCGTACCATGCCAGCGGCGGGAACCCCGCCTTCTTCAGGTCCTGCTCGACGCAATCGAGCACGCGGCTCTGCACCCGCATCAGGCGGATCCAGGCGGAAGTCGCCTCGGTCGATGGTTTGCGTTTCATGGTCCCGCTCAAGCTCGTCGCCCGTCTCTTACCCTACTCGATGCACCTGCATCAATCTTGACTATTTCAAGCAGATGCATGTAGTCGTTCTTTCGCCTGAACCAAGCAACAAGAGGAGAAAATTCCATGAAATTGTACTATTCGCCCGGTGCCTGCTCGCTATCCCCCCACATCGCGCTCCTGGAAGCCGGCCTGCCGTATGAGCTGGTCAAGGTCGATATCCGGGCGAAAAAGCTCGAAAATGGTGAGGATTATCTGAAGCTGAACCCCAAGGGCCAGGTCCCTGCGCTGGGTCTCGATAGCGGAGAGATCGTGACCGAAGGCCCGGTGATTGTCCAGATCATCGCCGATCAGGCCTCAGCCAAGGCGCTGGCGCCGGCCCACGGCAGCTCAGAGCGCTACAAGCTGCTCGAATGGCTGAACTTCCTCACCTCGGAGGTCCACAAGAGCTTCGGTCCGATGTTCGCGCCGGCGCTGAACGACGAGGCCAAGGCGTTTTTCCGGGATCGCGTCATGGGCAAGCTGAAATACATCGACAGCCAGCTCGCCGGCCGCGATTACCTCATGGGCAAGCAGTTCACGGTGGCTGACGGCTATCTCTTCACGATGCTGACCTGGGGCGACCGGATGAAGTTCGACCTCTCGGCGATGCCGAACCTGGTCGCGTACAAGACCCGCGTCGCGGCGCGGCCGCAGGTGCAGGAAGCGATGAAGAAGGAAGGGCTGATTCAGGCCGCCTGAGACGCAAATGCGAAAGGCCGGATCGAGAATCCGGCCTTTCGTATTTTTCATCCCGGCTACGGATTCAGAGAATTACGCCGCCGCTTTCTTGGGGGCGAAGCGGCCGTAGAAGGTTTCTCCCTTCGCGGCCATCTCCTCGAGGAGTTTCGGCGGGGTGAAGCGCGAGCCGTATTTCGCCTCCAGCTTGTGGCAGAGCTCGACGAAGGTCTTCGGGCCCATGAAGTCGATGTAGGACAGGGTGCCACCGGTGAACGGCGCGAAGCCGAAGCCGAGGATCGAGCCGACATCGGCCTCGCGTGGATCGGTGATGACGTGATCCTCGACCGTGCGGGCGGCTTCCACCGCCTGCACCACCAGGAAGCGCTGCTTCAACTCCTCGATGTCGAGCGTATCGGGGTCGAGCTGCTTCGGCTGCAGCGCCGAGAGACCCGGCCACAGGCTCTTCTGGCCCTTGCCCTTCTCGGGGTAGTCGTAAAACCCCTTGCTGTTCTTGCGGCCGAGACGGCCCTGCTTCTCGACCATCTCCACCATCAGCTTCTTCTGATCGGGATTGATGGCGTTGGGACCGAGGTCGGCTTCCGTCGCCTTCATGATCTTGAGGCCGAGGTCGAGCGCGACTTCGTCGGAGAGCGAGAGCGGGCCGACCGGCATGCCGGCCATCTTGGCGCAGTTCTCGATCATCGCCGGCGGCACGCCCTCGAGGAACATCTCGTTGCCCTCGGCGACGTAGCGGCCGACGCAGCGATTGGCGAAGAAGCCGCGGCTGTCGTTGACGACGATCGGCGTCTTGCCGATCTGCCGGACGTAGTCGAGCGCAGTCGCGATCGCGAGATCGCCGGTGTTCTTGCCCTGGATGATCTCGACCAGCATCATCTTCTCGACCGGCGAGAAGAAGTGGATGCCGACGAACCTGCCCTGGTCCTTGAAGCTCTCGGCCAGCGAGGTGATCGGAAGCGTCGAAGTATTGGACGCGAAGATCACGTCCGGCTTCATATGCTCCTGCGCCTTGGCAAAGGTATCGGCCTTGACCTTGCGGTCCTCGAACACGGCCTCGATGACGAGGTCGACGTCCTTCAACGCGGAATAGTCCGCGGTCGGCGTGATGCGGGCGAGCAGGGCTTCTGCGTCGCCGGGCTTGGCGCGGCCCTTCTTGATCTGCTCCTCGATCACCTTTTGCGCATGCGCCTTGCCCTTGTCGGCGCTCTCCTGGTCGCGATCGATCAGAACGACATCGAGGCCGGCACGGGCCGAGACATAGCCGACGCTCGCGCCCATGAAGCCGGCGCCGATCACGGCGATCTTCTTCACCTTGGTCGGCGGCACATCCTTCGGACGGCGCG
This sequence comes from Bradyrhizobium sp. LB8.2, assembly GCF_040548035.1. Lineage (NCBI taxonomy): Bacteria > Pseudomonadati > Pseudomonadota > Alphaproteobacteria > Hyphomicrobiales > Nitrobacteraceae > Bradyrhizobium > Bradyrhizobium sp. LB8.2. Next base: position 102,963 of record NZ_JBEPQV010000030.1, read on the forward strand.
CGCCCTTGTTCAATTCCTGCATCGACAGGAACAGGCTGCGGATCATCGCGGCCGCTTCCTTCGAGCGCAGCACCGAGGTGAAGTAGCGCGACTCCACCCGCAGCGCGGCGTCGATCGGCAGCTGCAGGCCTTCATAGACGCAGCTCATGATCGCGCGCGCGGCCGGATAATTGTCGTAGGTCTCGCGGCGATAGATCGCGTTGCCGGCCGGGAACATCATCATGCCGGCCTTGGAGAACACCGGACCGGCGGGGAGCTTGAAACCCTTCTCGTCCCAGGGCGCAACAGCCTTGCCGCCGCCCTTGATCCAATCCTTCGCCGCCTTGACGAGATCGGCGGCGGGAACGATGGCATGGATCAGATTGAGCGCCTTGGCCTTCTCAACCGTGACAGGATCGCCCTTGAGCAGGATCGTCATCGCGTCCTGCGGCGGCACCAGGCGCGGCACGCGCTGCGTGCCGCCGGCGCCGGGGAACAGGCCGACCTTGACCTCGGGCAGGCCGAGGCGGGTCTTGGGATTCTCCGCGGCCACGCGATAGTGGCAGCACAGCGTGATCTCGAAGCCGCCGCCGAGCGCGAGGCCGTTGATCGCCGCCGCCCACGGCTTGCCGGAGGTCTCGATTCCGCGCAGCACCAGCGAAAAGCGCCGGCTCTGGTCGAACAGCATCTGGTTTGCGGCGGTCTCGCCCTGCTCCTTGAACAGTTTTGCGTAGGCCTGGTTCATGCCTTCGAGCATGGACAGGTCCGCACCGGCGCAGAACGCCTCTTTCGCAGAGGTGATGACGACGCCCTTCACCGCGGCGTCAGCCGTGGTTTCCTTGACGATCGCGTCCAGCTCGCTGGTCGAGGTCTCGTCGAGCACGTTCATCGAACGGCCCGGGATATCCCAGGTGACGAGCGCGATGCCGTCGGAATCGGTCTCAACCTTGAAATTCTTGTAAGCCATGTTGGTTGCTCCCTACCCTTAGACGCGCTCGATGATGGTCGCGGTGCCCATGCCGCCGCCGATGCACAACGTCACCAGCGCGGTCGCCTTGTTGGTGCGCTCGAGCTCGTCGAGCACGGTGCCGAGGATCATCGCACCGGTCGCACCGAGCGGATGGCCGAGCGCGATCGCACCGCCATTGACGTTGATCTTGGCGTTGTCGATGTCGAAGGCCTGGATGTAGCGCAGCACGACGGAGGCGAAGGCCTCGTTGAGCTCGAACAGGTCGATATCCGACTTCTTCATGCCGGAGCGCGCAAACAGCTTTTCGGTGACGTCGACCGGGCCGGTCAGCATCATCGCGGGTTCGGAGCCGACATTGGCGAAGGCGCGAATTCTTGCACGCGGCTTCAGGCCGTATTTGCTGCCGGCTTCCTTGCTGCCGAGCAGAACCGCGCCGGCACCATCGACGATGCCCGACGAATTGCCGGCGTGGTGCACGTAATTGACGCGCTCGATCTCGGGATGCGACTGCACCGCGACGCCGTCGAAGCCGCCCATCTGCGCCATCATTGTGAACGCCGGCTGCAGCTGCGCCAGCGACTGCATCGTCGTCGAGGGACGCATGTGCTCGTCCTTGGCGAGGATGGTGAGGCCGTTGATGTCCTTCACCGCGACGATCGACTTGTCGAAGCGGCCTTCATCCCAGGACTTCGCCGCGCGCTGCTGGCTCTGCACCGCATAGGCGTCGACGTCGTCGCGCGAGAAACCGTATTTGGTGGCGATCAAATCAGCCGAGACACCTTGCGGCATGAAGTATGAGGGCACCGCCATTGACGGGTCCATCGGCCAGGCACCGCCGGAGGCGCCGATGCCGACGCGGCTCATGGATTCCGCGCCGCCGCCGATCACGAGTTCATGCTGCCCGCTCATCACTTGGGCTGCGGCAAAATTCACGGCGTCCAAGCCGGACGCGCAGAAGCGGCTGATCTGCACGCCGGGCACGGCCTCACCGAGGCCCGCCTTCAGCGCCGCAAAGCGCGCGATGTCGGAGCCGGCTTCGCCGACCGGATCGACCACACCGAGAATGACGTCATCGACGGAATCTTCCGGGAGGTTATTGCGGTCCTTCAGCGCCTTCAGCGGCACCGTCGCAAGCGCGAGCGCGGTGACTTCGTGCAGCGCGCCGTCCGCCTTGCCGCGGCCGCGCGGGGTGCGGACGTGGTCGTAAATATAGGCATCTGCCATGGGAGCCTCCTGATTGCGGTGATTGGTTACGACCGCCGCGCGGTCGCTATCATTCGTGGGGCGGAAATCCTCAGAACGCTTCCGCGGGCAGTTCCATGATGGTGGCGCAGCCGGCCTGGATGCGCGCAAGATTGGCGGCGGTCTCCGGAAGCATCCGCTCCATGAAGAAGCGGCCGGTGACGAGCTTGGTCGAGAGATAGGGGGTTGCCCCGCTGTCGGCAATCTTCACCTGCGACACCTTCGCCATCTTTGCCCACATGTAGCCGAGAGCGACGAAGCCGAAGAGATTCAGGTAATCGGTCGCGGCGGCACCGGCATTGTCGGGCTTCGCCATCGCGTTCTGCATCAGCCAAGTGGTGGCCTGCTGGAGATGGCCGAGCGAAGCGGAGAGCGGGGTGATGAAAGGCTTCATCGCCTCGTCGCCGCCGTTCTCCTTGGCGAAGGCCATGACCTCGCCGAAGAACGCCATGATGGCGCGGCCGCCGTCGCGCGGCAGCTTGCGGCCTACGAGGTCGAGCGCCTGGATGCCGTTGGCGCCTTCATAGATCATGGCGATGCGGGCATCGCGCACGAACTGCTCCATGCCCTGCTCGGCGATGTAACCGTGGCCGCCATACATCTGCTGCGCCTGCACCGCGTTGGCGAAGCCGTAATCGGTCAGGAAGCCTTTCAGGACCGGCGTCATCAGGCCCATGTGATCGTCGGCGGCCTGGCGGTCCTTAGGGTCCTCGGAGCGGTGGGCGACGTCGCTCTTCAGCGCGGTCCACATCACGAAGGCGCGCGCAGCCTCGTTGAAGGAGCGGATCGACAGCAGCGTGCGGCGTACGTCGGGATGCACGATGATCGGATCGGCCGGCTTGTCCGGCGCCTTGACGCCGGTGAGCGAACGGCCCTGGATGCGATCCCGCGCATAGGCGACGGCGTTCTGATAGGCGACCTCGGACTGCGCGAGACCCTGCACGGCGACGCCGAGGCGGGCCTCGTTCATCATCACGAACATGCCCTGCATGCCCTTGTTCTCTTCGCCGATCAGCCAGCCGATGGCATTGTCGTAGTTCATCACGCAGGTGGAATTGCCGTGGATGCCCATCTTGTGCTCGATCGAGCCGCAGACCACGCCGTTGCGTGTGCCCACCGAACCGTCGGCGTTGACCATGAATTTCGGCACCACGAACAGCGACACGCCCTTGATGCCGGCCGGCGCGCCCTCGATGCGGGCAAGCACGAGGTGGATGATGTTGGGCGCGAGGTCATGCTCGCCGGCCGAAATGAAGATCTTGGTGCCGGTAACCTTGAAGCTGCCGTCGGCCTGTCGCACCGCCTTGGTGCGGAGCATGCCGAGGTCGGTGCCGCAATGCGGCTCGGTCAGGTTCATGGTGCCGGTCCACTCGCCCGCCACCATCTTCGGCACGTAGGTCTGCTTCTGCTCGGGCGTGCCGTGGACGATCAGCGCCGCTGTCGCGCCCATGGTGAGGCCGCCATACATCGAGAAGGCCATGTTGGCGGAGATCTGGAATTCGTTGACCGCCTGGCTCAGCGTCACCGGCAGACCCTGGCCGCCGAACTCGGTCGGGGCCGACAGGCCGAGCCAGCCGCCCTCGGCGACCTGCTTGAACGCGTCCTTGAAGCCCCTCGGCGTGGTGACGCTGCCGTCATCGGCGCGCTTGCAGCCTTCGAGATCGCCCACACGATTGAGCGGCTGGAGCACCTCTTCGGCGAGCTTGGCAGCTTCGCCGAGAATGGCTTCGCGCACGTCGCTCGACGCGTCGGAGAAGCCGGCCAGATTGTCATAGCGGTCGATCTGGAAGACGTCGTTGAGCAGGAAGTTCACGTCTTCGACGGGGGCTTTGTAGATCGGCATGGCGTTCTCCCGGCATAGATTTGAAGTGGTGGAATTTTTTATGATTGAGCGGCGAGCTGCTCCGCCATCAGGCGATGCAGCATGTTGATCGCCTTGAGCGGCCGCACCATCACCTTGAAATGGGTGATGCGTCCCTCGCCGTCGAAGGTGATGATGTCGACGCCGTTGATCTCGAGGCCGTCGATCAGGGTCTTGAATTCGAGCACGGCGCCGCTCTCACTTGTCCACTCTCCGACATAGGTGAAGCCGGGACCGCCAAGCACCTTCTCGGCACTCGCGAGATATTTGAAGGTGATGTCGCGTCCGCGCTGCGGCGAATGCACGACGGGGCTTTCGAAGACAGCGTCGGGATGCAGGAGGTCCCAGAGCGCTTTGCCGTCGTGGGACTTCATGAAGGCGTACCAGGAGTCGAGACCGGTCATTGTCAGAATGCCTCCCGTGGATAAAAAGGCCTTGGCAAAAACTCGAAAACAACCCCATGCACAGTAGCTATGAGATTGATTCCGCTGGGTTTTCGGACCGGGTCTTTTGCCCCGACCTTAGCCGGTCCATATGCACATTGACGCATATGCACCAATACGCATAAAGTCAAGTCAATTGGTCGAGAGACCTCGAACGGGAGCTGGCGCCATGGCACTGGGCGACGCGATCCTCGCATGCCTGACGGAACGTCCGATGACGGGCTACGAGCTTGCCAAGACATTCGACTCCTCGATCGGCTTCTTCTGGAAGGCCGACCACCAGCAAATCTACCGCGAACTCTCCAAGCTGCGCGACCGCGGCTACATCCAGGGCCGCGAGGTCGTGCAAACAGGCAAACCCAATAAACTGATCTATACGCTGACTCCCGAGGGCCGAACAGCGCTGCGGCACTGGGCCGCGCGGCCAAGCACGCCGCCCTCGATCAAGGACGACCTCCTGGTGCGGCTGCATGCGCTCGACAGCATCGACATCGAGCCCCTGCGCGCCGATCTGATGGCCCGGCTGGAGCACCATCGCGATCGGCACGAGAATTACGAGCGGATCCTCAAGAAGCGATTTCCGGAAGGCGCGGCGTCGGGCGTGCTCGACCTCGGTAATTTGCTCCTGCTTCAGCTCGGTGCCCGGCACGAGCAGATGGTGGCCGATTTCTGCGAAGAGGCGCTTGAGGCCCTGTCGGCCACGAGCGGCAAGGGCACCGTGGTGCCGCTGGAGGAAGGCAAGCGCGAGGGCAAGGACTAGACCGGCTTCGGTGGTGCTCGTCGCTTCTCCCGCTTGCGGGAGAGGTCGCGCCGAAGGCGCGGGTGAGGGCTCTCTCCTCTTGGGGGTTCTCGATTGCGGAAGCACCCTCTCCCCAATCCTCCCCCGCAAGCGAGGCTATCGGATTCACACATCGGCCATTCGCAGTGAGGCGCCAAATTTGATGCGCTGGAAGGCTTCGAGCCCCAAGCGCATGGTT